>JAAYUB010000017.1 GCA_012517875.1 Acidobacteriota bacterium
CCGTGGCCTCGGTGGTCAGCAGCAGGCTGGCGATGGACGATGCGTTCTGCAGGGCGGTCCGGGCAACCTTGGCCGGGTCAATGACACCGGCGGCCACCAGGTCCTCGTATGTGTCGGTGTCGGCGTTATATCCGTAGTTGGGTTCCTTGCTCGCCTTGACCTTCTCGCAGACGATGGCGCCTTCGCAGCCGGCGTTGGCTGCGATCTGCCGGATGGGCTCCTCGAGGGCGCGGCGGATGATTTCCAGGCCCACCTTCTCGTCGCCAGTCAGCTTGAGGTTCTTCAACGCCGAAATCGCGCGCAGGAACGCGACTCCGCCGCCGGGCACGATGCCCTCCTCGACGGCCGCCTTGGTGGCGTGCATGGCGTCTTCCACCCGCGCCTTTTTCTCCTTGAGCTCGGTCTCGGTGGCAGCGCCCACCTTGATCACGGCCACGCCGCCCACCAGCTTGGCCAGACGCTCCTGCAGCTTCTCGCGGTCGTAATCGGAAGTGGTCTCCTCGATCTGGACCCTGATCTGCTTCACGCGGGCCTGGATCTTGTCGGAGGTGCCATACCCTTCAACGATGGTCGTGTTGTCCTTGTCGATGGTAATGCGCTTGGCTCGGCCCATGTCCTCCAGGCGGGTGTTCTCCAGCTTGATGCCCAGGTCTTCGGTGATGGCCTTGCCGCCGGTCAGGATGGCGATGTCTTCCAGCATGGCCTTCCGGCGGTCGCCGAAGCCGGGCGCCTTCACCGCGGCCACCTGCAGGGTGCCGCGCAGCTTGTTGACCACCAGCGTGGCCAGAGCTTCGCCCTCGATGTCCTCGGCGATGACCAGGAGGGGCTTGCCGGAGCGGGCGATCTGCTCGAGCACCGGCAGCAGATCCTTCATGGAGCTGATCTTCTTCTCATGGATGAGAATGTAGGCGTCCTCCAGAACCACTTCCATCCGCTCGGGATCGGTCACGAAATACGGGGACAGGTAGCCGCGGTCGAATTGCATCCCTTCCACCACTTCCAGGGTGGTCTCCAGCGTCTTGGCTTCTTCGACGGTGATGACGCCGTCTTTTCCCACCTTCTTCATCGCCTCGGCGATGATGGAGCCGATGGAAATGTCGTTGTTGGCGGAGATCGCGCCCACCTGGGCGATCATGTCACCCTTGACGGGCACGGACATCTCGTTGATGTGCTTGACCACCACCTCGACGGCCTTCTCGATGCCGCGCTTCAGAGCCATCGGATTGGCGCCGGACGCCACGTTGCGCACGCCCTCGCGGTAGATGCTCTGGGCCAGGACGGTCGCGGTGGTCGTGCCATCACCCGCCACGTCGCTGGTCTTGGAAGCGACTTCCCGAACCATCTGGGCGCCCAGGTTTTCCACCTTGTCTTTCAGCTCGATTTCCTTGGCCACCGTCACGCCGTCCTTGGTGATGGTGGGAGAGCCGAATTTCTTTTCCAGGACCACGTTACGGCCTTTCGGGCCGAGGGTGATCTTGACGGTGTCCGCCAGCTTGTTGACACCCTTGAGAATCTGGTGACGGCAATTTTCTCCATACACGATATCTTTGGCCATGTGCGTTTCTCCTTATGACTAAGTTTCTGCGTTCGCGAATCTACTCGACGATGCCGAGGATCTCGTCCTCGCGCATGATCAGGTATTCCTGGTCTTCAATTTTCACTTCGTTGCCGGAGTACTTGCCGAACAGCACCCGGTTGCCCACCTTCACCTCGGGCGTCACCCGCTGGCCGTTGTCCAGGATCTTGCCGTTGCCTACGGCGATGACTTCGCCCTGCTGGGGCTTCTCTTTGGCAGTGTCGGGGATGATGATGCCACCCTTGATCTGCTCCTTTTCTTCCAGTCTCTTGACGATCACGCGATCGTGCAGCGGTCTGATTTTCATAGGCTCTCTCCTTAATATTGGGTGTTGAGGGTCGTTCAAACAAAAAAAATTCATGGTATTGATTGCAACGTGGATGCCAATACCCGAACAGGCAACGTGAAGACAGATTGAATTGAAAACGCCCGCTCTGTAAGGATTTTGGCGATATACGCGACGCGGGAACACGCTGGAGAATTAGTCTTCTGGTGGAGAATTATACCCCGGTCTGCTCCGGCTTCACCATCTCCAGACACGGGCGCCGCCGGATGACCGCATCGTAGAGTGCCTCATACTGCCGCACGATCCGGTCAGCGGTGAATTCCGCTAGGACCCGCTGCCGCGCTGCCCGTCCAAATTTCCGGCGGCGGCGCTCGTCGGTCAGCAGATCGGCTGCGGCTTCGCCCAGGGCGGAAACGTCGCCCGGGTCGACCAGGTAACCGGTCCACCCGTGGCGGATAACTTCGGGCATCCCGCCGACCCGATAGGCCACCACCGGCACGCCGCATGACATCGCTTCCAGCGCCGACAGGCCGAAGCTTTCACTGCTGCTGGACATCAGGTACACGTCGGCCAGCGAGAGATATTCCAGCACATTGCTCTGCATCCCCACGAAGGTGACTAGATGGTCCACCTCCAGATCGCGTGCCAGTCGTTCGGCGTGGGGGCGGTCGGGCCCGTCGCCCACCACGACGAGCCGGCAACGGGTTCGCCGGCGGGCGATGTCCAGCACCCGGATGATGTCGGGCACGTTTTTGACCGGTCGGAAGTTCGACACGTGAAGCAGGAGTTTTTCGTCCGGTGCGGCGAAGCGGTCCCGCACCGCGTGGCGCTGACGCCGGAACGCATACGGATCGATGAAGTTGGGGATCACGAAGATGGGGCAGCGCATATTGAAAAAGCGCTCGGTTTCAAGCCGCAGCCAGTCGCTCACCGCCGTCACCGCGTCGGAATGGCTGAGGATGAACTGGGTCACCCGGGCCATGGACGGCTCGCTGCCCACGACGGTGATATCGGTGCCATGCAGTGTGGTGATGAACGGCAACCGGATGCCGTCCTCGGCGAGCATCTCCCGGGCGGACCAGGCGCTCATGCCGTGGGGAATGGCGTAGTGCACGTGGACCACATCCAGGCTGTGGTTTCGGGCCACGTCTGCGATCATCGCCGTGACCTCGAGGGAGTACGGCGGATATTTGAACAGCGGATAGGCCGACACCTCCACCTTGTGGAAAAAGACATTGGGCAAACCCGGCGTCACCCGGATCGGCAGGGCGAAGCTGATGATGTGGACCTGATGGCCCAGCTTGCCCAGCTCTTTGGCGAGCTCGGTGGCCACGATGCCACTGCCGCCGTGGGTGGGGTAACAGACCATGCCGATGTTCATAGCAGCCGCCCCAGCTTCCGGCCGAACGCCGCCAACGGATCGTCCACCAGCAAATACCCTTCGCTGTGGAAGCCCTCGGCGAACCGCGCCCCAACCATGGCGCCCATGCTCCGGCAGTGCGCGCCCACGACATCGAGGAAATCGGGCTGGCCCAGGTAGGTGGCCGGCTCATCCGGCTGCCGGGGCGACACCTGGCTGTGGTGGCAGCGGATGGCCGCGAGCTTGGCTTCCCAGAATTCGCTGACATCCACCAGGAAAGTGGGCCGTAACCGGTGGGGCTGGGCGAAGGTGAAGAAGTACTTCGGCCGATGCGGCGGCAGGTCGGGCTCCAGTTTGGCCAGACCGGCGTGGTGGCACGCCGAACGGACGAGGACGTAGGCACCGGCGTGGTCGGGATGCGGATCCAGGGTGTGGTGCGAGAACACGATGGCGGGCATCGCCTGCCGGATCACGCGGACCAGCGCGGCGCGGGCTGCGGCCGTTGGGGTCAGGTCGCCATCGGGCAGCTCCAGGTTCGTCCGAAACGCCACGCGCAGCGCTTCGGCGGCGGCCCGGCTTTCCGCCACGCGGGTTTCCGGCTCGCCCCTGCTCCCGGATTCGCCCCGGGTGAGATCCACCAGACCGATCCGGCGCCCGGCCGCGGCAAGCCGTGCAATGGTGCCGCCCATACAGATCTCGAGGTCGTCCGGATGGGCCCCTACGGCCAGCATGTCCACCGGGATCACACCCCGCGCGCCGTACACGATCATGTCACTCCTCCAGCCAGAGCATCACATGACGCGGATCGAAGGGATCCACTGCCTGCATCAACCGGTCCACCAGTCCGGGGCCGAACACGCTGAGCAGGGGCAATAGATTCAGGGTGCGCTCCTGGAGATTCCCGTTTGGAACGAGCTCCTGATGAAGGGTGTCGAATCGTCGGATCAGTTCCTCGTTGTCCGCTTTGGCCTGGCGGCGGACCCGCTCCTCCAGTTTGTCGACAAGGCCGTTGATCTTGCCCAGTGTCGAGGCAGTGGAGCGGGTGACATCCTCCGGATAATCCAGCAGCGAGCCGGCCAGCCGGTCCAGCGCCCCCGTCAGTTCGCCGCGGCGCGCCAGGAACGCCTCGAGGCGGTCGACGCGCCCATGCGCCGCCAGCAGCCGCGTGAGCGTCTCCTCGCGGGGGTTGAACAGCGCACGCGGTTCCAGACCCAGTTGCCGGGCCCGCCGGGACGCGCCGGGCGGGATCAGCGTGGCCGAGAAGCGCGGCCACAGCTGCGGCGGCGTCAGATCCCACAGGGGATAGAGCGACCGGATCTGGGCGTGGTAGGCCAGCTCCGCCGGACCGCCCACATAGACCGCGGTGGGGAACAGCCAGTCCTGGAAAAGCGGCCGCAGCAGAGCATCGGGCGAGAAGCGGGCGGCGTCCTGCCGGAGCCAGCCAGACCACCCCGCAACGTCACAACCCACCGATGTTCCGTCCACGGTGAATCCGCCTCCGGGCGCTTCCATCACGCGCCGCCGGCCGGCCTCGGGGTGCAGGTAGAACAGGAACGCGCGCTGGGGCTGGATGCGGATCTGCGGTTCGTGTCCGGCCGCTTCGAGCGCGGTCTGGCGGTCCGTCACGCGGCGAACGGCCTCAGCTCGAAGCTCGGGATATCGGGCCAGAAAACCGGCCAGGGCCCCCTGCCGCTCCATGGCCATGGGATCGAACAGGCACAGGCCCAGCGGCGCGAGCAGCCGGGCCATGAAATCGCGGAACGCTTCGGCCAACCCGCGGCCCGGCCGGTAGCACTCGGCCACCAGCCCCGACGCCCAGTCGCGGTGCGTGCTCCGGGGCAGCAGTTCCAGCACCTCCTGCCAGAACGAAGCCGCCGCCGCATCAAGAACCACGTCCGCCACGGGGCGGAGATCGGCGGCTGGCGCGGTCGGCAGGGTCAGCCGTTGCAGGCCCCGGCCGGGCACCATCCAGGTGATGGCAGACACTTCGCGGAGGTCGTGGTCCTCCGAGGCGATCCAGAAAACGCCGACTGCCGGCACGCCCGACCGGCGCAACTCGCCGACCATCGCCGCGACGGTCAGCGCCTTGTACAGTGTGTAAGGGGGGCCGCCCAGCGCGCCGGCCTGCTGGCCGGTGAGGATGCACACCGCGCCCGGCCGGCTGGCGTGCGCCAGCGCTTCGGCCACGGCGGGGTGCGTCGGCTGGTTCTGGCGGATCAGTTCGTCCAGGCCGCGGAACAACCGCGCCGGCGCAGCCGCTTCGCGCAAGGCGGCACCATCCCAGCGGGCCAGACCCAGGAACGCCTGACGCACATCGGGTCGCCGGATGATGTCCCGGAAAAACGGACTACAGCCCGGCAGTTCGGTCGGATCAAGTCGCAGGATGTCCGCCATCAGACGCTCCGTAGGTCCGGATCCCGACGGCCAGATGCCGCCGGATGGGAAAACCGGCTTGATTCTAGCACACTCTTCGGATATTCTGGGATCAACCGCCCGCGCTCGTCGGAGTCGTCCCTTGGACATGAAGGAATTGTACCTCAAGGTGCAGCAGTGGGTGGATGCCTGCAGCCGGATCGAAGATTTGGGCATCCGCAAGCATCAACTCCTGGACCGGTTCCAGGAGCTTGGGCCGGACGCCTTCGCCGAGGCGCTCTATTACATTCTGCGTCAGGCCCAGATGGGCCGGCCGGCGTTCAAGGAGGTTATGGACGCCGTGAGCGATCTGGAGCCCATGATCGCGCGGCTGGGACGGCCGTTCTTCAGCGAGGTGTACACCTACGCCCGCGCGAAGCACTTCGACGATGTGGTGCATTTCCTCCGCCAGCCTCGCCCCAAGCGCGGGCTGAAAACCGCCACGCTGCCCGATCCGGATCAGCTCGCCAACGAGCTCACCCTGGGCCAGCGCAAAGCGGTGGCCATGAGTCCGGACCGGCACACGATGGAACAACTGATGTTCGACCCGGATCCCAGCGTGATCCAGCGCCTCCTCAGCAATCCGCGGATCACCCTGCCCTTCGTCGTCCGGATCGTCGCCCGCCGCCCCAACTACCCCGCGGTGCTGGCCGAAGTTTTCCATTCGCCCCGCTGGATCGTGCACTATGACATCAAGGTGGCGCTGGTCCGCAATCCGTACACTCCGCCGCCCATCAGCCTGCGCCTGCTCCCGAATCTGCGTACCCAGGATTTGCGGGAAGCGGCGGGTGACGCCAGTCTGCTGCCGGAGATTCAGGAAGCCGCCCGCGACCTGCTGCAGAAACGCATTCGGCAAGCCGAATCGGCCCCCTGACGACCCCCTGTTCCGGAGTGTTGCGTGCGCCAGTTTTTCCGCAGCCGGATGTTCCCCATCGCCAGCGGCATCGTGCTGTTTTCCACGATCACCATTGGCATCCTCACCTTCCGGTATGTCGCCGAAAAGGAAAGTCTGCTGGAAATCACCCTCTTGCAGAGCAACCTCGGCATGGTCCGTCAGACTCTCAACCGGATCGAACTGAACATCTCCGCGCAGGACCAGAAGCTATACACATTCCTGACGTCGACCACGCTGGAGGAATTGCAGTTGCGGCTGGCCAACGCCCCGGCGGATCCTGTCCCGCTGATCCGCCAGATCTATCTGCTTGACGACCAATGGAACGTGTATTTCCCGGCTGCCCGGCAACGGGAGAACGCCCGCTGGTTCCGGCGGCGGGTTCTGAGCACCATCGATCCGGGTCAGCTGCCCCCGCTCAGCATCCAGCACCTCCACACCGCCATCGACGGTCGATACTACCTGTTCTCCCTGCTGCCGTTCACCCTCGCCGGCGACGACCGCCGCTTTCTGCTTGTCCAGGAGTATCGCGGGGACGATCTGGATGTGTTCTTCGGTGCCTCCGTCCGCGACCTCGAGCGCAATCATGTGGTCTGCATCCGGGATTACGAAAACAATCTCATTTTCGGCACGCCGTTTCAGGTATCGCGAAAATATTTCGTCGAGCAGCGGTTCCCGATGACCTTCTACAAATGGTTGTTCCAGCTCGCGCCCCGCAACGCCGACCAGCTCGAGCAGGAGGCCCTCAGCATTCGGAGCCAGAACATGCTCCTGCTGGCCATCAACCTGGTGCTGATCCTGTCGGCCTGGTTCCTGGTCTACGTGAGCCGCCGCGAGGAACAGAAGCTCACCCAGCAGAAGGAGGCGTTCATCCGCAACGTCTCCCATGAGCTGAAGACGCCGCTGGCTCTGATCAAGATGTTCAGCGAGATCCTGCTCATGGGCCGGGGCCGCGACGAACGCACCCGCCAGGAATACCTGTCGGTGATCTTCGCCGAAACCGAGCGGATGACCCACCTGATCAACAACGTGCTGGACCTGGCCAACCTGGAGAACGGATTGCAAAAGTTCAGCTTCGAGGATCTCCGCCTTGACCAGGTCGTGTCGCGCCATCTGGAGGCGTTCGATTACCGGATGAAGAAGGAGAAAGTGGAACTCCGGGTCGACGCGGAGCCCGACCTCCCCATGATCCGCGGCGACGCCAACGCGCTGGCCCTGATCCTGCTCAACCTGCTGGATAACGCCATCAAGTATTCCGCCAACAAGTCCCGGCGCGTCCGGATCCGGATCTTTCACGAACCGCCTCACGTGTGCCTGGAGGTGCGGGACGAGGGGATCGGCATCGCCCCGGAGGATTTGCCCAGCATCTTCAACAAGTTCTACCGCAGCGACAACATCGCGGTCCGCCGGGTCCGCGGTAGCGGCATCGGCTTGAGCCTGGTCAAGTATCTGGTGGAAGCCCACGGCGGCCAGATCCAGGTGGACAGCGCCGTCGGTGAAGGTTCGGTCTTCGTCATCCGCTTCCCCGCCCGCGTCGAAACACCACCGCCCGTCGACGAAACGGACGAGTCCGCTACCAATCGGTTGTGAGGGGAGACGGATTCCTCCCTCAGTTCCGCTGCTTCATATAAAAGCCGTAGCTCAGCTTGATCAATGTCTCGCGGAGACTGCGAGGCGAGGCGAAATGCTCCTGCTCCAAGAGGAAGCGGAAGCGGTCCAGGAACTGCTGCTCCATAACCGGACTGGAGCGGGCGTCCCGACCCAGGAGCGAGTCATAGTAGCGGATGGAATCTTGAAACAGCACATTGAATGGCGCGATCTTCTCGCCCAATAATTCTTCCAGCTCGTTGTAGGATGTTGGCAGGACGCGCACATCATCGCTCATGGCCCCTCATTATAGAGAGCGGTTCCCTGCGTTTCAACGCTTTTCCGGGCGGTTGGCGGCGAGATCGGCCGCCGACGTGCCGTCCAAATAGGGCAGGAAGAACAGCAGCACCATGCTGGGCACCGTGGCCAGGAAGGTGAAGCCGAAGAACAGCGGGTAGCCGAGCCAGCCGGCCAGGATGCCTGAGAACACTCCGGCGAACGTGGCGCCCACTGTCATGATACTGGTGGCAATGGCCATGTGAGCGGCCTTGTAGCCCGGCTTGCAGGTTCGCATGATGAACACCATGAAGGCGGCGGTGCCCATGCCGGCCCCGAAGGATTCCAGGACGATCAGAGTCCCCACCAGGTTCAGATCGGGGAACCACGCCGCCGGCGCCCGCATCATCTCCGCCGCCCGCTGCACCCACACGAACGGAGCCTGGTACACATCCCGGGCCAGTTCCAGCGACAGGCTCCAGCGCCGCGTACTCAGGGGGACGTATTGCCACGCCAGGAACATATACAGCAGGTTGAGCATGTTCTGGCTCAGGGCGCAGGGCCAGATCATGCGGCGCAGCCCGAACCGGGCAATCAGCCAACCCGCCAGCAGACCACCAGTGATTGAGGCGACGATGCCGAAGGTGCCGTAGATCACCCCGTACTGGGCCCGGCTGACGCCCGCATCGTTTAAAAACGGATAGGCCATGTTCAGGAGGAACGATTCGCCGGCCCGCCAGCAAACCACCGCAGCCAGGATCACGCCCACCTTGGGCTGGTCGAGGTAGTCGACGAACGCTAGGGCGTAAAAGGAATCGGAGGCGTACAGCCTTCGTTTGAGCCGCCTGAGATTGAGAGCCAGTCCGAGCATGGCCAGGAGCAGCGCCGCGCTCACCAGGCCGGCCGATCCCAGCCTGTCCAGGATCATGGTGAAAGCGGCCGCCGGCGTGTTGAGCCAGCCCAGCCGGCCCGCCCCGGCCACGGCTGCGCCGGCGATCAGCACCCCCGCAGCTGCCCGCCGTACGGCGGGCCGGCGGAGCAGCCGCCCCAGCTCGGCCAGCGGCCGCTGGGTTTTCTCCACCCGGGGAAGGCAGCTCGAGTGCACGAGCCACAGCATCACCAGAATCGCCGCGGCCGCACCGAACGCCGTGCTCCAGTTCGTGTAACCGGAAAGGGTGACGATTCCGCCGCCGCCGGCGATCATGGCCAGCCGGTAGCTCATGGCTTGGAATCCGACAAGCCGCGCCTGCTCTTGCCGGTTCAGCGCTTCGAGGTAGAAGCCGTCAATGGCGATGTCGTGGGTGGCCGACAGCATGGCCGTCAGCAGGAACAGTCCGGCGACGACATCGAGCGCCTGGGGCATGGCGGCGCCCAGAGCCATGAGGACCATGGTGGCCGACAGGGCCAGCTCGGCGGCCAGTAACCAGCGCCGCTTAGTGGCGAACTGGTCGACAAACGGCGACCAGAGAAATTTGAGGGTCCATGGCAGGCCGTAGAGCGAGGTCAGACCGATTGCCTGCAGGCTCGCTCCGCTGTCCTTGAAGAACACTGTGGAGATCTGCCGGACCATGCTATAGGGAAAGCCTTCGGCGAAATAGAGGGTGGCCACCCAGAACCGTCGCCACCAAGGAAGCGTCGGGGCGGGCGGACCGGCGGGCGGCGGTGCGGACGCGGGTGGTTGCATCCTCCTCCTAGTTCCAGGCGAACGCGCCCTTGATCGTGTAGATGACTTCAAACCGGAAGAAATACCACGGGGAGTCGCCGGCGTAGAAACTGCCGGGCCAGAACCGCTCGAACACCACATGACCCCGCCAGCTGCTGCTGGGCGTAACGTCGACGCGCACCTGGAACATGTCGCCCCGGTGCGTGCCGCCGGCGAACAGACCCGGATCGCCCGGATACGGGTGGGACGCACTCAGGTGATAGTAAGTGGCCCGCGCCTTGACCGTTCGCCAAGGAGTCACGGTCGCCTCCGCCTGCCACATGCCGGTGTTCGTCCAGTAAGCCAAACCCTTTTCCGGCCATTGGCTATAGATGTACAACTCGCTCCAGGCGGGCCACCGGTTGAACAGCGGGTCCCAGTTCTCATTGGCCGGCGTGTCCGGATCGTCGCCTGAAAACCGCCAGTAACCGCCTTGGGCGGTGGGCTTCCAGGCCAGCGAGAACGTTTTCTTCACCCAGGCGTACCCGCCCATCGCCCGGATCGGGGTGTCGGGATGCTGGCCGCCCCATTGCCCGGCCAGCTCGCCGGCCGCCGACCAGCCGCCTCCCAGCGCCTGCTCCAGCCGGCCGCCGAGGGTGTGCACCCGGCGCTCGGGCTGATACTGGGGATTGGCCGGATCGCGCAAATCGCCGGACTCCCTCTTGTAGAAGTAGTACGCATCGAAGCTCTGGCTGCGGCGGGTTCGGTCAGTCGCGTACACACCGACCGCCTCCTCGTCCCAATCGATGAGCGTCTTGTGCTTGTCGTTGATCCGCGGCAGGTAAATGTCGTGGTCCGGATTGGAAATCCCGATCAGTTCCAGTTTCAGGTCTTTGACCGGCGACCAGGCCACGTCGACCGCATTGAAGTAAGCGGTTCGGGAACCGTCCAGCGGGTTCCCCTCGATGAACATGAATCCCTCGCCCCGCACCAGGTTCTGCCGGCCCACCTTGACCGACAACTGCGGAGTGAGCGCCAGGTTCACGTACAGGTTCTCGACGATGACCTCGTCGAACCGGAACTCTGTGTCGGGCTCGGTCACCTTGCGGTTCTCGTTGTTGAGCCCAAGGTAGAACTCCGCGCGCTGCCCGACGTTGAGCTTGGTCCAGAACCGGGAGCGGAAGCGCCACCACTGGCGCGTGTCCGAGTGGGTGTCGTCCCAATCGGACAGGTTCTCCATGTTTTCCGAGCGTACCCGTTCCTCGAAGCCGATTTCCAGCCGTGTGGCGTCGGCGTCAGGCGCGGGATCCGCGGCGCTGGCCGTCCCGACCAGAAAGACGATACATAACAGACAGCACAATGATCGGATCAACACAATCTCCTTGGATGGGCGGATCGGGAACACACCGTACGCCGCCACCGGACGGCGGGCGATGCCGATGAAATCGGCATCATACCCAAAGCCGGCGCAAAATGGAAGGCACTCCTGCGCCGGCCCGTCGACCATCATTGTCCAGCCGAATTTGCGAGGCTTGGGGCGGCTCCTTCTGGCCGCATGCATCCGAGCTATGGCATAATGGACACAATATCTTGACCCGAGGAGCCAGACGGCGCCGTGATCGCTTGCCGCACCGTGAATGAGGCGGATCTCCCCGCCGCAGCACGAATCATCAACGAGTCGTATGAAAATTTCCCTACTCGGACTACGTTCAGCGCCTGGGGATTGAGCCATACCCTCGTCCCGCAGTACGGTCTGGACCTGCCGCGCAGCTTCGTCGCCGAGGTGGATGGCGAGATCGCCGGAGTGCTGCTGCTGGCGATCGACGACGACGCCCGCCAGTCATTCGTCTTCGGCTGGAATGTGCCGCCCCGGTTTCACCGCCTGCGGGTGGGTTTCGAACTCGAGAAGTGTTACACTCGGCAGCACCTGGAATTGGGGGTGCGGACCAGCTGGGCGTTCGTGGCCCACTTCCGCAGAGCCCATCGCTACCGGGCGGTGCGCTTCCGGGAGACCCGTCCGCTGTATTGCCTGGACCTGCCGGCTCCTCCGCCCGCGGCCGATCCGGGAATTGAGGTCAGGTCGTGCACCCTAGCGGAGCTGGAACCGCACTACCGCGCCGATCCGCCGGCGGAGCCGGCACCCTGGATCCAGCGATGGCGTCAAATCGCCCGCTGCGGTCCGCTGCCGGCCTGGCGGATGGCCCTGGCCTGGCGGGGGACGAAAGTGGTGGGTTGGGGAATCTGGCGTGCGGAGCTGTTTCTGACCGTCGTGCAGGCGCTCCGGTTCAGGGAGCCGGCGGCCGGCCGTGCCCTGCTCGCCGCAGCAGGCGGTCCCCACGGCCGCCCCCTCCATCTGCCGTACCTGCCAGCCGGGGAACCGCTGTACGGATTGCTTCTGGAACTCGGCGCCGCTACGGCTCTGGAGTACCGGGAAATTCGACGCGATTTCCACGCCGCCTGACGGCCCGCCGCTGTCGCTGTTTCACGACCAGCGGGATAATCCAGGCGGAACGTCAAAGAATCAGGTTTGAAGACGTCGGCTGTACTGCCGGTCGTAGTACGATCGGTATTCGCCGGATGTGACCTGGTGGCACCATTCGCGGTGCTCGGCGTACCAGCGGACCGTCTCCCGCAGGCCGTCGGCGAGGGGTACCGCCGGCCGCCAGCCCAGTTCGTCGCCGATACGGCGCCAGTCGATGGCGTAGCGCAGGTCATGCCCCGGCCGATCCGTCACGAAGGTGATCAGGTCTCGACAACGGATGACACCGGACGCTCGCAGGTTCAGTTCATCCACCAGGTCGCACAGCACGCCGACAACCTCGATGTTCCGGCGCTCCCCGTCGCCACCCACGTTGTAGGTCGCACCGACTTGCCCGTACCTGAGGATTCGGTCCACTGCAACGCAATGGTCCCGGACATGCAGCCAGTCCCGGACATTTTCGCCCCGGCCGTACACCGGGATGGCCCGCCCCTCCAGGCAGTTGAGGATCACCAGCGGGATGAGTTTTTCCGGAAACTGCCATGGACCATAATTATTGGAACAGTTGCTGAGCGTGACCGGCAGGCCGTACGTCCGGTGCCAGGCGCGCACCAGGTGGTCACTGGCCGCCTTCGACGCCGAGTAGGGGCTGGACGGGTCGTAGGGTGTCGTCTCGGTGAAGCGGCCGTCGGGGCCGATGCTGCCGACCACCTCGTCGGTGGACACGTGGTGGAAGCGGACGTCGCGCCGCCCCGACCACGCCTTCCGGCACGCTTCCAGCAACCGGAAGGTGCCCAGCACGTTCGTGGTCAGGAAGACTTCCGGACCCAGGATGGAGCGGTCCACATGGCTCTCGGCGGCGAAGTGGACGACGCTGTCGATCGGCACGTCGGCGAGCAGCCCCGCCACAAGATCAAAATCGCCGATGTCGCCGCGGATGAACTGGTAACGACCGTCGCCGTCCGGCCCGAAGCGGGCCTCCACATCGGACAGGCTGGCGAGATTGCCGGCGTATGTCAGAGCGTCCAGGTTCCAGATCCGGATCGCCGGGTCTGACTCCAGCAGGTGGCGTACGAAGTTGCCGCCGATGAAACCGGCGCCCCCCGTCACCAGCACGCGGCGGGGCTCAAACGAACTCATCGCGGTTCTCCCGGATCCAGAGCTTCAAAGCCTCCTGCCAGGTGGGCAGGGGCGCATACCCTTCCAGACGGAGGACCATGTTGTCCAGGGCGGAATTTCTCGGCCGATTGGCGGGTCGGGCGACATCCTCGGTGGCGCAGGCCACGATCTCGCCCGGCAGGTGAAGGCCAAACTGAATTTCACAGGCGAACTCGTACCATGACACCGCCCCTTCGCACGCACCGTGGACGATGCCGGGAATCGGCTCCCGGATCAGGCGGTGGACCAGATCGGCCAGCACCCGGGTGGATGTGGGATTCCCCCGCTGGTCGGCGACCACCCGGACGGGCTGCCCACTGCCCACCGACTGAAGCAGGTGGCGGATGATCGTCCGGGGGAAGCACGGGCCGGTGTTGGCGTACAACCACGCCGTCCGGACAATGGTGTGCCGCCGGCAGCAGGCGGCCACGGCCCGCTCACCGGCCAGCTTGGACTGTCCGTAGACGTTGATGGGTGACGGGGGGTCAAACTCATGGTAAGCCCGGCCCAGACGGCCGGAGAACACGTAGTCGGTCGACAACGCGATCAGCCATGCCTCCGCCTCCTCCGCGGCCATGGCCACGTTGCGGCTGCCGATGGCGTTCACGGCGAAGGCCGAGTCGACGTTCTGCTCAGCGCCATCCACATCGGTGAACGCGGCGGCATGGACCACCACTTGCGGTTTGATCTTGCGCACAGCGTCGCGCACGGCGCCCAGATCGCGGATGTCGCATGTCTCCCAGGTCAGCGGGAAAAGCTCGTAGTGCTGACCGAGCCAGGTGATGAAATCGCGCCCGAAGCGGCCCTCGGCACCGGTGAGCAACACCTTCGTCATGGTGCCTCCTCCAGGCGGTACGGGCTGTGGAGATCCTCTTCGTGCCGGATCTCGTCCACCGGCTCCCGGCGCTCGGGTCCCTTGAACAGCGCGTTGGGCAGGTTGATGACCAGTCCGTCGACCGGGCCCACATTCTGGTATGCGTGCACAACCCCGGGCGGCACGATCACCACAGCCGGGGTGTCCGCTCCGGCGACGACGATCTGACGACAGCCACGGGTGGGGGATTCCGATCGCGCGTCCCACAGGTGAATGCGAAACGTGCCGGGGCCGGGAAAACAGAAAAAGTCGGTCTGGGCGCGGTGTTCGTGAGGTCCCCGCGCCACGCCGGTGTGAGTGATCGAGACGTAGCCCATTACGGGCAGGCGTTCCGGCGCCTCCGTGTCGCAGCGAAATATCTCGGCCAACCAGCCACGCGGATCCTCAAACCGCCGGAGCGGCCGGACATCGACCCCGTCGATGGCGCCGTCCCGCCAAACCGTCATGCACCGGCCTCCCGGCTCTGCACCAGCTGGCTGGCCCGGTCCAGGCTCTCGAACGTTCCGGCATCGGTCCACCAGCCATGGAAGAATGTAGCGAACAGCTGGCCGCGCTGGATGTATGCATTGTTGACGTCGGTGATCTCGTATTCGCCCCGTGCCGACGGCTTCAGCGTACGGATGATTTCGAACACCCGATTGTCGTAATAGTAGACGCCGGTCACGGCATAGGGGCTTTTAGGCCGGGTGGGCTTCTCCTCGATGCCGGTCACCCGGTCGCCGCTGAGCTCGGCCACGCCGAACCGTTCCGGGTCGGACACCTCCTTCAGGATGATCATCGCCCCGCCGGGCTTGGCCATGTAGGCGCGAGTGTATTCACTCAGGTCGTCTTCAAAGATGTTGTCACCCAGAATCACCAGGAGTCGGCTGCCAGCCGCAAAGTTCTCGGCCAGCGCCAGCGCCTGGGCGATGCCGCCCGCCTCATCCTGCACCTTGTAGGTGAATCGGCAGCCGAACTCGCGTCCGCTTCCCAACAGGTTGACGACGTCGCCCATGTGTTCGGTGCCGGTGACCACCAGGATCTCCGCGATCCCCGCCTCGGTCATCTTGTGGATGGGGTGGTAGATCATCGGCTCGCGCCCCACCGGCAGGAGGTGCTTGTTGGTGACCTTGGTCAGGGGGAACAGCCGGCTGCCGGTTCCGCCGGCCAGGACGATTCCTTTGAGTGTCTCCATGAGGGGCTCCCGAGCGACCGGCAGGCGCCCCCGAAAGGCGGGCGCTGTCGGGGATTTACGCGGGATACACCTTATCATGAGTCCCGTTGGGTCACAAGCCCCGAATGAACGGCGGCACCTAGTACAGAAGTGGCTTCAGTGCCGTTGGTGGCTGAATCCGCAAATCCGGTTTTGACGGCATGCAGCCACCAGACGAAATCCGGATGGCCAACCGCAGGGAGACACGGCACCAGGAATTTTAACTTTGTCCCTCATCGATTATGTGTTAAATAAAACTGTTTATGGCGAAGCAGCAGTTAAAACCCGAAACCGATCTCGACCAGCTGGTGGCCGTCGTTCGAAAGCTGCGGGCGCCTGGCGGCTGCCCGTGGGACCGTGAGCAGACCCGGGAAAGCCTCAAACCGATGCTGGTGGAGGAAACCTACGAGGTTCTGGCCGCCCTTGATGACGACGACCCGGCCGAGCTGCGGGACGAGCTGGGCGACTTGCTGCTCCAGGTCGTCTTTCACGCCCAGATCGCCGACGAGCGGGACGAGTTCCGGATGCAGGACGTCATCGACGCCATCCACGACAAGATCGTCCGTCGCCATCCCCATGTCTTCGGCGGCGTCCGGGCGGAGACGAGCGAGGAAGTCCTCGCCAACTGGGACAAGATCAAAAGCGAGGAACAGGCGCATAAGAACAAGCCGCGGCAATCGCTTCTCGACGGCATCAGCCCGGCCCTGCCCGCACTCCACGAGGCCTACCAGCTGGGCGTGCGCGCCAGCCGGGCCGGGCTCGACTGGAACGGAGCCAACACCGCCACCGGCGCGGCGCGCGCGGCGCTGGACGCGCTTGAGAGCCGGCTGCCGGACGGGGATCCGGCCGCCCTCAAGGCCGCCGCTGGTGAAATCCTGTTCGCCGTCGTGAATCTCTGCCGCCATCTCGGGATCGATCCTGAAACCGGACTCAAGCGGACGAATCTTACCTTCCGGGACCGCTTCCGGGCTCTCGAGCTACGGCTCAGGGCATCCGGACGGACGCTCCAGGACTGCCCGCCGGACGAACTGGCCGGTCTGTGGCGGGAAACGGCACCATGACCAAGCTCAACGTGATGCAGCATCCGGTGTACAGCGCTCTGCACGTGTGCAGCGGGTGCGGTCGGGTCAAACTCATCACCAAATGGGTCAAGTTCGACACCTCCTTCCTGGGACATGAGGCGTACATCGTGCCCACCCATTGCCCCGACTGCTTTCGCACCATTATCTGCATCATGGAAGACAAGAAACGCAAGCGGAGCGAACTGCGGCTGGAGCGCCGCATCCGGAATCGGATCAAGAAGAAGCTGTCTTGAGGCACCCACCGATCGCTCCGCGGGCGCCAGTCCTCCCGCGGCTCTCCGGCTTGACACGGCATTCCCGATATGTCACATTGAAACCCATTCCTCGGTAGGATGGCCATAGTGCGCGATCGAATTCGGGACGTTTTTATGCAAGCCCGCCGGCTGCACGAGACGGCCGCCGACCGATACACTGAAGATGTGGCGCGGGCGGCGCGGGAGACCACGGCCCGGATCCGACAGGGCGGACGCGTCTACATCTTCGGGAACGGTGGGTCCGCTGCGGACGCCATCCACTGGAGCGGCGAGCTCATGGGCCGCTTCAACCTGGACCGTCCGGGCATCCCCGCCATCGCCCTGGCGGTCAACCCCTCGATCATCACCGCCGTGGCCAATGATTATGAATTCGACCAGGTTTTCGCCCGCCAGCTCGATGCACTGGCCCGGCCGGCCGACGTGGTCATGGCGATCAGCACCAGCGGCCGGTCGCCCAACGTGCTCAACGCGCTCCGCTGCGTGCGCGGCCGGGGCTGCTTCCGGCTCGGCTTCACCGGTGCGGATGATCGTGAGATGGGCCCCCTGGTGGACGTCCTGTTCTCGGTACCCTCGCCTTCCACTCCGCGGATTCAGGAAATGCATGCCCTGCTGGGCCACTTGCTCTGTGAGCTGGTGGAGGCCGACCTTTACGGGCCCAAGGCGGGTCGCACCAACCCAACGTAAGGAGGCCGCCATGCGCCGTCTGAACCGCAACCTGGTTGGAGTCCTCGCCTTGATTGTGACTCTCAACGCGCCGACGCTCACCGCACAAACCCCCGCTCCGCAGCCGGCGCCGACAGACCCGGCCCGGATCGAAGCGGTGCTGGAAACGGATCTGGGGTCCGTCATCATCCGCTTCTTCCCGGATGCCGCGCCCAAGCATGTGGCCCACTTTCTGAAACTGGCCGGCGAGGGTTTTTTTGACGGACTGACGTTCTTCCGGGTCGTCCCCTACGGCATCATCCAGGCCGGCGATCCGCTGACCCGCAACCCCGCCGCCCGGGACCGTTACGGAACCGAGGGCTTGCATCAGCTCAAGGCCGAGTTCAACAGCAATCCCTGCCGGCGGGGCGCGCTGGCCGCCGTCCTGATCCCCGGCAACCCCGACAGCGCCGGCAGCCAGTTCTTCATCTGCGTCACCGACCAGCTGCAGCTCAATGGTCAGTACACGGTCTTCGGACAGGTCGTCGGCGGCATGGCGGTTGTGGAAAAAATTTCCACGCTTCCGGCCGATACCCGGCAATTGGCGACGGAGCGGGTCGCCATCCGCCGGGTGTCCATCCGGCCCATCCCCGAGCCCGCGTATCGCGGCGCGCCGGTGGAGCGCCTCCAGCGCTGCCGGGCTGTCATCGTCACCGATGTTGGCGAGATCGAATTGTCATTTCACCCGGACACAGCTCCTGAGCACGTGCGGCAGTTCCTGAGCCTGGCGGCCGCCGGCCTTTACAACGGCACCGATTTTCACCGGGTGGTTCCCGGTTTCGTGATCCAAGGCGGATTCCTGAGCGGTCGTCAACCGCCCGTGGAAGAAACATACAGCAGCTGGCTGCAACCGCTGCGGGCGGAATTCAGCGACCGGCCGCATGATCGCGGGATCCTGTCCATGGCTCGGGCAACCGATCCCGATTCCGCGATGGATTCGTTCTTCATCTGTCTGGCCCGCCAGACCTCGTTGGACGGCAAGTACACGGTGTTCGGCACAGTCACCCGCGGCCTTGATGTGGTGGATCGAATCGCGGCCATGCCGTGCGACGACCAGGAACGTCCCCTCCAGCGCGTGGCCATTCGGGAGATTCGGGTCAGCGAGGAGAAGCAACCATGAAACTTTTGGTCATTCTCATCCTGATCGCCGCCGCGACCGGCGTGTATCTGGTGGTTCAAGGCGTTTCGTTTCATCAGGCCAACGAGTCGTACCAGACGGACATCCAGCGGCGGCTTCATGGCATGGCCTGGGAGCGCACTGAGGCGATGAAGCAGGAGATCATCAAGCTGGCCGGCCCCTACGGCATCGATCCGGCGGGAATCGAGATTTCGTTTCTGCGCTCCGGGCACGTCCCCGCCGGCAGCCCCGTCGGCATGATCGAGGAGGCGTACCCGGTCAAGAAGGATGTGCTGGAAGCTACCGTCCGCTACCGGCGGCCGATGCTGTTCTGGTCTCAGGACTACGTATTGACCGCCACCGTCCTCCGCGCCAAATCCGCTCACCCGCACCAGGACGCCATACAGGACGCCATCCGGTCGGTGCTGCCGCCGCCCGCCCCCTGAGACGCCGGCTGCGCCTGTTTACGGCCCGGTCGATAAAATTCTCTTGATCCTTTCCGCCGGAGTGATTACATTCACCTGTTCATCGCTTGATCGAGCACCGCGGATGTATCAACCATTAGGAGAACTCGGATGGGATTCAAACGGTTCGTTGTCGACCTGGCCCCCGGACCTCTGGTCAAGATCTTCGCCCGTCCCTACGTGGCCGGCGACAGCATCGAGGCCGCTGTCGCCTGCGCCCGCAGCTTCTGGGACGAACGGCGGGTCTGCTCCACCATCGACCTGCTGGGCGAGGAGCTGGAGTCGGATGCGGAGGTGCAATACACCGTTGATGTCTATCTGCGTCTAATTGCGGCCTTGGGACGGCAGTCTTTTGCCACCGTGTCGCTCAAACCCACCCAGCTAGGCAGCCATCGCGGCGGCAAGCACGCGGAACAGATCATCGAGGGGATTGTTCAGGCGGCCGCGGCCCACGACATCGGAGTCACCATCGACATGGAGGATCATACCGTCACCGACATGACGTTGGAGATGTACCGCAACCTGAAGCCCCGCTACGCCAGCCTCGGCACGGTGTTGCAATCCCGGCTGTTCCGGAATCGGGCTGACATCCTGTCGCTGAAGGGGCTCCAGGCCCGGATCCGCATCTGCATCGGAATCTATAACGAACCGGCCGGCATCGCGCTGACCGATAAAAACGAGATGAAGAAACAGCTGCTCAAGGACGTGGAGTTGCTGTTCAGCGAGGGGCATCACCCCGAGATCGCCACCCACGAGGAGTGGGTCATCCACGAGGCGATCAACATTGCAGAGCGGATGAACATGGGCCGGGACCGCTATGAGGTCCAGATGCTCATGGGTGTGCCGCGCCAGGCGCTCCAGGATGAACTGATCCGCAACGGCGTGACCGTGCGGCTTTATGTGCCGTTTGCCGAACAGTGGAAGTACGCGGTCAGTTACTGCAAACGGCGTCTGGCGGCCAATCCGATGATGGCCGCTTACGTGATGAAGAACATGGTCCAGTCGGTCACTGGCAAGAAATGACCGCCGGCCAGGGCGGAGCGAATATGAAATACCAGCGGGTCCTTTTGAAGCTGAGCGGCGAAGCCCTGACGGGGGGCGGTTCGGAACCGATGTCGGCGGACGTGCTGGATTATCTGGCCGATGAGATCCACGCCGTGATCCGGGCGGGCGTACAGCTCGGCGTGGTGGTGGGCGGCGGCAATATCTTCCGGGGCGCCACCGGCGCCGGCCGGGGCATCGACCGGGTCACCGGAGACTACATGGGCATGCTGGCCACCCTGATCAACTGTCTGGCTTTGGCGGACCGGCTGGACCAGCGCGGCTGCCCCTGCCGGATCCTGTCGCCGTTCGCCCTGCCGCAGGCAACCGTGCCGGCGTCGGCCGAAAACGCCCGCCGGGCCATGGCCGAAGGACGGGTCGTCCTGTTCGCCGGCGGTACCGGCAATCCCTTCTTCACCACCGACTCGGCCGCCGTCCTCCGCGCTCTGGAATCGGGCTGTCAGGCTGTGTTGAAGGCCACCAAGGTGAACGGCGTCTATGACCGCGATCCGCACAAGGATCCTTCCGCCCAGTTTCTTCCGCGCCTCAGCTACCGGGAGGCGGTGGAGCAGCGGTTGGGCGTCATGGATCTCGCGGCGTTCTCCCTGTGCCTGGAACACGACCTGCCCATCATCGTTTTCGACATCACCCAGCCGGGCAATGTGCTGAAGGCCGTGCGGGGCGAGGCCGTGGGTTCCCTCATCGACCGCGACGGCGCCCGGTAGTCCCGACGCATTCCGCCGACGCCTTTCGCCCGGCACCCGCCGCTGTTTGGCGACCGTGACCATCTGTGCTATCATGGCGTTTTCCGCCCGTGGATCCGTCCCCGCCATCCGGCATGCCGGCGGGCCCCCGGACCGGTTCAACCCAGCGAGGAGCACTCCGTGAACCTGTTGGACGATCTCAACTCGGCCCAGCGGGCGGCTGTGGAGTATACCGACGGCCCGCAATTGGTGGTAGCCGGTGCCGGTAGCGGCAAGACCCGCGTGATCACCTACAAGGTCGTCCACCTGATCGCCACCGGACGCTTTGCCGCCGAACACATCCTCGCGGTCACGTTCACCAACAAGGCGGCTGATGAGATGCGGGAGCGCATCCATGCCCTGCTGGGCCCGGGCCGTTCGGCAACGCCCACCGTATGCACCTTTCACTCATTTTGCGCCCGGTTCCTTCGCCAGGAAATCGGCGTGCTCGGCTTTTCGCCCAACTACACCATCTGCGACGCCGACGATCAGGCCCGCCTGGTCAAGGATATCCTGAAAGAGCTACATATCGCCGAACCGCCGGTCTCCGTCGACATGATCGTGGGTCGGATCGGCCGCGCCAAGATCCACGCGATCACTCCCGCCCAATACGCCACCCGCTTCCGTGATGCGGACGCCGATCTGCTGGGCGAGATCTTCGGCCGGTACGAACGCCGGCTGACGGCCAGCGGAGCGCTGGACTTCGAGGATCTGATCCTCAAGTCCAACGAGATTCTTGAACGCTGTCCGGACATCCGGACCCGGCTGGCGCATCGCTACCGCTACCTGCTGGTGGACGAATTTCAAGACACCAACCCGCCTCAGTACAAGCTGGTCCAATTGCTGGGCGGCGAACACCGCAACCTATGTGTGGTCGGTGACGAGGACCAGTCGATCTATGGTTTCCGCGGGGCCATCCTGGCCAACATCCTGAACTTCGAGCGGGACTTCCCCGGCGCGAAGCTGTTCAAGCTGGAACAAAACTACCGCTCCACCCGAGCCATCCTGCGGGCGGCGTCCGGGCTGGTGGCCCACAACCGGCAGCGCCGCGAGAAATCGCTCTGGACCGATAACGTCGAAGGCGACCCGGTGGTGCTGTACCGGGCCGGCGATCCCAAGGAGGAGGCCAACTGGGTGGCGCGGGCCGTCAAGGATGTGCTGCTCAACGATTTCACCGGCAGCGTGGGCATCCTGTACCGGGCCAATTTTCAGTCCCGCCGGGTGGAGGACGGCCTTAAGGGCATGGCCGTCGACTACCGGGTGGTGGGCGGCCAGGCGTTTTACTCCCGCAAGGAAATCAAGGACCTGGTCGCCTATCTCAAGCTGGCGTTCAACCGGCGTGACGACGCTGCGTTTCTGCGGGTGGTGAACGCCCCGCCCCGCGGCCTGGGCGACCGGGCGTTGGAGCTGCTCCGGCGCCAGGCCGTGGCGCGCGGCAACGACCTCTGGGGCGCCCTGGAGGACATCCTGATCGACGAGAACGTGCCCACCCGCCTGCGGACGGCGTTCCGGCAATTCCACGACCTCGTTCAGCTGCTTGCGCGCAACGCCGCGGAGAAGCCACTGGGCGAGTTCATCGAGCAACTGGTCAGCCAATCCGGTTACCAGCGGTACTTGTCCCAACAATCCGATCCGGAATCGCAATCCCGGCTGGAGAACATCCAGGAGTTCGTCACCGCCGCCCGGGAGCATCAGCAGGAAGGGGGAACTGTGCAATCGTTCCTGGATCGGGCCGCCCTGGTCAGCGACTCGGACACCGTCGCGGGATCGGGTCGGGTGACCTTGATGACCCTGCACGGCGCGAAAGGCCTGGAGTTCGACCACGTGTTTCTGGTCGGAGTGGAACAGGGCCTCCTGCCGCATCACCGCAGTCAGGAGACGGACGAAGATATCGAGGAAGAGCGTCGGCTGTGTTATGTGGGCATGACCCGGGCCCGCAAGCGCCTGGCGCTGAGCCACTCCTGGTCGCGCCCCACCCCCGATGGATCGCGAACCGATCCGGTCCGACCATCCATGTTTCTGGACGAGATTCCGGCAGACACGCTGTTGGAGTTACCCCGCTACACACCGTTCCCGCTAACGGCCGCCGCTGCCCGACCGGTGCGCCTCCGCACCAAGCTCAGGGACCAGGGTTTCCGCACTCTGGACACCGCTGCCGAAATCCAGGCGTTCTTCGGCAAGTCCGGCGGCAGGCGCACCGCTGACCAACAGGCCGGACCCCGGATCGTCCACCGGGTGACCCCTCGCGCGGATAGCGCGGCAGCGTCCACCGGCAAATCCAAGCCCGCCGTCAAACCCGGCGCACGGGCGGCCGCCGGTTGGAAACTGGGCGAACGGGTTGTCCACCCCACTTTTGGACGCGGCACCATCCAGCGCATCGACAACACCGCCAACGGGCGCAAGCTGACAATTTATTTCGAGCGCTTCGGCCTGCGGCGTCTCATGGACCACCTGGCTGATCTCGAGCGAGGCTGACGGGCCGGTCCCCCGCTGGCGTGGCCCAGCCGGTCATACAAACCGACCTTCAGGGGATGAGCGACGGGGGCTCGCACGGTTCAAGACTGCCTGGCCAGTTGCTCCCGGTAGTCTTTCCAAAAAGGTGAGATGTTGCGCAAGCGCTCGATGAGCGGCGGCAGGTGCTCCAGTACGTAGTCGATCTCTGCTTCCGTATTGTACCGGCTCAGACTGAACCGGATCGAACCATGGGCCGCCGTGAACGGCACCCCCATCGCCCGCAGGACATGAGACGGTTCCAGCGAACCAGACGTACAGGCCGAACCGGACGAAGCGCATATGCCCAACTGGTCCAGCAGGAGCAAAATGGCCTCCCCTTCGATGTATTCGAAACTGATGCTGGTGGTGTTGGGCAGCCGGTGCTCCCGGTTGCCGTTGACCCGCACGTTGGGGATGGAACAAAGGATCCCGTTTTCGAGCTTGTCCCGGAGGTGGCAGACCCGCTCGTTTTCCTCCCCCAGCGCCGCCTGGGCCAGCTCGCAGGCGCGCCCCAAACCGACGATGGAGGCGACGTTCTCGGTGCCGCCGCGGCGGTTCCGTTCCTGGTGCCCGCCGATGATGAGCGGGACCAGCCGGACGCCCTTCCGTATGTAGAGTACGCCCACGCCCTTCGGAGCATGGAGCTTGTGGCCCGACAAGCTGAGCAGGTCGATGGTGCTCCGCGACATGTCCAGCGGTATTTTACCAACCGCTTGGACGGCATCCACATGAAACGCCGCCCCGTGGGCCTTGACGATCTGCCCAACCTCCTCGACGGGGAACACGACGCCCGTCTCGTTGTTGGCATACATCACCGACACCACGGCGGTGTCGGGACGCAGCGCATTGCGCAGCTCGGTGAGGTCAAGCCGGCCTTCGCCGTCCACACCGAGGAGCGTCACCTCGTACCCGCGTTTCCGCAGGTGGTTGCAGAGGCTGAGCACTGCGGGGTGTTCCACGCGGGTGCTGACGACATGGCGTTTGTCCGGACTGGCCTCGAGCACGCCGCGGACGGCCATGTTGTCGCTTTCGGAGCCGCAGCTGACAAACAGGATTTCAGTTGGATCGGCGCCGAGGATGGCGGCCACCTGTTCGCGGGCCCGGGCGACGTGGCGGGCCACCTGGCCCCCAAAGGCGTGCATGCTCGACGGGTTGCCGTAGAGTTCACTGAAAAACGGCAACATCGCCTCGACCACTTCGTCGGCCACGCGCGTCGTGGCGTTGTTGTCGAGGTAGACGACGCGGTTCATGATTTGACCTCCACGACCTGGAGGTCCTCGGCGACGAACTCGCGCAGCTTGGCTTCCACGGCCCAGCGAATGGTCATCTCGGAGCTGGGGCAGGACGCGCAGGTGCCCCGCATGGCCACGAGAACTTTGGATCCCTCCACGTCCACGAGCTCGATGTCGCCGCCGTCCTGCTGCAACGAGGGCCGGATCTCCTCTTCCAGAATTTCTTTGATCCTGAGGATGCGTTCCACGTTGGTGAGCTTCCGCTGTTCCCGGGCCGGCTGCTTCGCCGGTGTTTCCAAGCGCTCTTTGCGCACATCGCGGATAATCTCCTCGATATCCATGTGGCAGCTCTGGCAGCCGCCGCCGGCTTTGCAGTAATTGGTCACTTCCTCGATGGAGCTCAAGTTGTTCTCGCGGACCACCTTGCGGATCAACCCCTCGGTCACGCCGAAGCAGTGGCAGACGATGCGTCCCTCGTCTTCTTCCTCCAGGTGCTTGCGTTCCAGACCGTAGTAGTTGGCCACTGCCGCTTCGAGCGCCTCTCGGCCCATGACGGAGCAATGCATCTTCTCGGGCGGCAATCCGCCTAGGAATTCGGCGATCTGCTGATTGGTGATCTGCATGGCTTCGTCCAGGGTTTTACCCTTCACCATCTCGGTCAGGGCGGACGCCGCCGCGATCGCCGAGCCGCAGCCGAAGGTCTTGAAACGGACATCCACGATACGCTTTTGATCGTCCACCTTCAGATAGATCCGCAGAGCGTCCCCACAGGCGATGGAGCCCACCTCGCCGACTGCATCGGCGCCGGGAAGATCCCCCACGTTGCGCGGATTAAAAAAGTGGTCCTTGACCTTGTCGGTGTATTCCCACATGAATGGCTCCTCCAGACCGCTGCCAAAATCAGGCCGGGGTGTGATCACACCCCATCTGCTTAGAAGCAATCCCAAGCGTTCGGTTTCAGCGGCGCATCATCAGCCGGTTGGGGCTCTGCGTTCGACCGCTTGTTCTGTTTAGCTCAGCCGGCGGGATTTGTCAATTGCCGCAGGTCTGCGTGCGGCTGTCGCGGATCCAAAAGGCGGGCTGGGAGCTTCCCGGCCTTGGCCGGGAGCTCCGTGTGGTTGGTAGGGTCAAAAAGTTGGTGGTCGATTTAGATGGGACTGCTAGGCAGTTTTTTCAGGTGTGTTTGATGTGGATGGGGTATCAGACTTCTTGTCGGTTGTCTCCTTCCGGTCGCCGCCGCTGGCGGGGCTGGACTTGTGGGCGTAATCGGTGATGTACCAACCGCTCCCCTTGAACTGGATGGCCGGGGCCGAAGGCGCAAGCTCCACCCGCTGGCCGCAGTCCGGACAGTCCGTGACCGGGGGATCCGAAAATTTCTGGATCTTCTCAAAACGGTGGTTGCACACGGTGCACACGTACTCGTAAATGGGCATCTGTGAAACCTCCGACTTGCTGGCTGACCCATCTTTATACGAAATTTGATAGCCCGTGTCAACACTTTTTTTACCGCATGATTCTGCCAATCCCTGCTGTCGCAAATTTCTTGACTCCTCGGCGGCTGTGATCCACTATCCTGCCGAAACCCAGGATCCCGGCGTGGCGGAACTCGAATTCGACAGTGTGCCAAATCCATGACCAAGCTAACTCTCAGCGGTTCAGCTTCCCTGAAAACGGACGGTGGGGCACGGCCACCGGCCCCGTTTTCGGCATTTGAACTGCGTCTGGACCTGCATCCCGACGCCGCACTCCCGCCCGCCGGCGACTTGCCCACCGTCTACACGTGCCGCCGGCCGCAAGACGGCGGTCGGTTTACGGGCTCAGAGGTCGAGCGGGCGGCCGCTCTGCAGCGCGCGTTGACCGCCTGCCGGCCGGATGACTGTATCGACATCGAGTGGGACAGTGATTTCCGCGACTGGCCCCGTCGCTATTCCGACATCGGTTTCATCATGTCATACCATAATTTGTCGGCCACTCCGCCGGATCTGGACAATATTCTCACCCGGATGACGGCAGAACCTGCCCGCGAATACAAGATCATTACCGCCGCTCGAACATGGCAGGATATTGTGGCCATCAAACGGCTCCTGGCCGATGCCCGGCGGCGCGTCTTCTTCCTGACGGCGTATTGTTCCGGCCCCCTGGGTCCCGTCAGCCGCCTGCTGGCCCTGGCTTGGGGCACTCGGCGGCTCTATCTGGCCGCCGGCACACCGTTGGTGTCAGGCATGCTCACCGCAGAAGAATTTCTCAAGGTGTACCGCGCCCAGCGGGTGACCGTCGGGAGCCGGCTCTATGGCGTGGCGGGATATCCGGTGGAACGGTCCCTCTCTCCCCGCTTGCACAACTGGATGTTCGAACTCCGGAACAGTCCCGACCTTTACGTGCCCCTGCCCGTACCCGATCCGGATGATTTCCTGACGGCCCTGCCCGACCTGGACATCACCGGCCTGAGCGTGACCGTCCCGCTCAAGGAACACTTACGGAGCCTGTGCGTATCCTGCAGCGTCGAGGCCACACGCATCCGCGCCGTGAACACCTTGACGCACGGCGCTGGCGGTTGGCACGGTGACAACACCGACTGGACCGGTTTCCGCGACGGAGCGGCCGGATTCCTTCCGGCCGCCGGCCCTGTACTCGTCCTGGGAGCGGGCGGATCGGCCCGGGCGGTGATGTACGCGCTCGAGCTGGCGGGGATCAAACCGTTCGTCTGGAACCGAGGGCGGGAACGCCTGGAGCGCCTGCTCACGGACTACCCGGCTGTCCAACCGTGGAACGCATCCCACGCTGTGACCGTCCAGGCGGTGATCAATACTCTGCCGCACGACGCCATGGTCGGACTGGACGAAGTGGGGTTGGGCGGACATCCACCCGTGCCGGTCTTCGACTTGAATTACGGGTCCCCCGCCTCCCGCATTCTCAGCGATGGCACCGCCCGGCGCTGGCCCGTTCGGGATGGCTTGTCCATGCTGTACCATCAGGCCCGCGCTCAACACCGCCGCTGGATCGGCAGCGACCCTCCCGTGAGTTGGGACCAGGCCCGCCAGCTGCTCCTTCAGGCGTTGAGTGAGCGATCGTCGGGCGGCGAGTCGTTTACCGGCGAAGCTGATTGAGGCGGGCGTGGCTCCAGACCGATTCGAACAGCCGTGTACGACCCCGCATACCCAGGCAGGCAAAGTTCCAGCCATTCCTCGGGTCGGACCGCTCCGGCGGGACCGACGTAGGTGGTAAAGCTCAGCTCGATGGTCTGCCCCGATTCGGACGCATCGGCTGCCAGCAGGAGCGGGCGTACTTCGCGCACACGGCCCTTCTTGCCCGGTCGGCGGTCGCATACGGATAGCGACTCCTGCGCCAGCAGCTGCCGGGTTCGAGCCCGCAACGCATCCGGCCCTCCTCCCCGCATACTCGTCACGGCAGATGGTCCATCGACAAGCTCAGCCGCGGGCACGTCGATGCGGAAATGGGCGATCCCGGCCCAGCGATCGATCGACGGCGCATCCTCCGGCAGCGCCTCCATCCCGACGAACGCGACACCTTCGATGCTGACCGCATTCAGCGCCGCCAGAGCGGTTTCGCCGCCGCAGGCCGCGCCCAGCCACACATCCGCGAGTTCTCGCTCTCCGCCCACCCCCACACCGAGCGCCGGCCCGAAACTCACCTGCGGTCGGGGATGAAAGCCCTGGGTGTAGCTCAGGGGCAGGCCGGACCGCCGCAGAATCCGCTGCATGGTCCGGACCAGATCCAGATGGGAAAGCCAGGCCGCCGGGCCCAGTTTCGTGAAGGTGATGCGATACCGTTGGGTGGCAGCAACCTCCGTGGCGCCGGCCGTCGCCGACGCAGCGATTTCCGCCGCCCGGCGACTCATCTCGGCCAGCACCGCCACGTTCCGCTCCCGACGCTTACGCATCGCCGGGATGTCGCATCCCGCCCCGCAGGCCAGGCAATGTGCGATCACCGGCTTGTCGGGCGTCGCGGCCGGCCGCACGCCGCATGCCGGCGTGCTCCGACATTCACTCGCCGCCGTCCACTCCCGGCGAAGAAAGGCGTCCGATGCACCCAGGTCGATGTGCCCCCACGGCAACTCGTGGCCGGGTGTCACAGGGGCTAGATAAACTGACGGATCCACCCGACATCGCGCGAACGCGGCGTCCCATCGGTCCGGCCGAAAACACTCGTCCCACCCATCGAAGCGTGCGCCCGACCGCCAGGCATCCAGGATGACCGGGGTCAGGCGGCGATCACCGCGGGACAAGATTGCCTCCAGCCGGCTGAGTCGAGGATCGTGCCACTTCAGGCGCACCTCGCGGGCGCGAAGGTGCTGCCGCAGCATCCGCACCTTGCGGGTCAGCGTCTCCGGGGTTTCCATGCCTGCCCACTGGAACGGCGTGTGGGCCTTGGGGTTGAAAGACGCTACGCTCAGATTGACCTGAAATTTTCGTCTGCGGCCGCGGTAATCCGGCTCGGCGCGGACCGCGGCCACGATCCGGTCGGTCAGCTCGGCGATTCCGACCACGTCTGCGTCCGACTCGAACGGCAGACCGATCATGAAATATAGTTTGATCAGATCCCAGCCGGCGCGGTAGGCCGCCAGGATTCCTTCGAGAATTTCGGCCTCGGTTAGGTTCTTGTTGATGCGGTCCCGCATGACCTGGGTGCCCGCCTCCGGCGCCACCGTGAAACCGGTCTTGCGCGTCTCAGAAACAGCCGCCGCCAGCCGGGCGCTGAGTCCGGATACTCGAAGCGAGGGGAAGGAAAGCGCGACCCGATCTTCCGCCAGCCGGCCGGCCAAGACTTCCGCCAGCATTTCGATGCCGCCGAAATCGGCCGAAGACAGCGAAGCGAGTGAGACCTCTTCGTAGCCGGTCCGCGCCACTGCCGCCTGGATCCAGGCCACCAGACCGGCCGCGTCCCGCTCGCGCTGCGGCCGGTAGAAGAACGAGGCATGGCAGAAGCGGCATCCCTGAAGGCAGCCGCGGCTGATTTCGGCCGAAATCCGATCATGGATGATCTCGGTGTTGGGTACCACAAGATCCACCGGCAGTGACGTGTCGGCCAGCTCGGGCTGCCAGCGCCGTCGGACTGGCATCGGGAGTCCGTCCCGCCGGGCCTGCACTGCATCCACGACCAGCCAGGGACCCGCCGCCCGCAGGGCATACAGAGCGGGCACGTATACGCCCGGGATCTCGGCAAAAGCGCGCAGCCAGTCAGACCGCCGGGCGAGCGACCGCTTCCGCGGACGCAGCGCCGCCTCCAGGCGGATGATCTCACCGAATGCCTCCTCCCCCTCACCGATGAGGAACAGGTCAAAGCAGTCGGCCATCGGCTCGGGATTGGACGCCACGGGGCCCCCACCGATGATCAGCGGTGCTTGCGTGTCCCGATCCCGCGTCTGGAACGGGATGCCGGCCAGGTCGAGAAGGGTGATCACATTGGTGAAGGTCATCTCGTAGAGCAGGGAGAAGCCGATCACATCGCACTCGCCCAGCGTCAGGCCGCTATCCAACGACCGCAGAGGCAGTCCCTGACGGCGCAATTCCGCTTCCATATCCGGCCACGGGCAGTGGAACCGTTCCACGGCCACCCCGTCTTCGCGGTTCAGCCGGTGGTACAGCAACCGGGAACCCCAGTGCGACATGCCGATTTCATACGTATCGGGAAACACCAGCGCCACCCGGCTGCGCGCCGCGGCCGCATCCCGGCGGATCGCGTTGAATTCGCGCCCGAGATACCGGACCGGTTTCTGCACGTTCCGCAGCAGGGTCGGTGGATACAACAGATTCATCGCCGTGGCTCCGCCGCTTTCAACCAAACCATTGGATGAGATCTCCGGCCGGTGGAATCCGCCTCAAACCGTGTATCGGTGGATTCGGAAGTTGATCAGCAGCCCCATGGCCATGAACGCGGTGACCACCGACGAGCCGCCCCAGCTCAGCGGCGGCAGGGGGATTCCGATCACCGGCATCAAGCCGAGGGTCATGCCGACGTTGATGGCCAGGTGCACGGCGTAGAGCGCGACGATGCCCGCGCTTGCATACATGGCCATCCGATCCGAGGTTTCCATCGCGATCGCCAAGCCGCGCTGAAAGATCGCTCCATACAGCAACAGAACCAGCACGGCACCCAGGAAACCCGTTTCCTCGCCGATCACCGCATAGATAAAGTCGGTGTGGCGCTCGGGCAGAAAACCCAGCGCCCCCTGACTGCCCTCGCCCAGCCCGCGTCCGGTGAATCCGCCGGACCCGATGGCGATGACCGACTGAATGGTCTGGTATCCGGTGCCCTTCGGGTCGCGGCCCGGATCGGCAAGGACAAGAATCCGCTCCTTCTGGTAGTCTCGGAGGACGAACCACGAGCCGGCCAGGAGCAGGATCAGAATGACACCCGCCAGTGCCACCACCCGCTTGCGAATTCCCGCCAGCAGGATCAACACGATGAACACCGGCATGATCGTCAGGGCAGTCCCGAGATCGCGCTGGAGGATGATCATGCCCGTTGGCACCAGCACGATCAACCCGGCGACCAGCAGGGTGACCGGGCGCAGATACCGCTCGGGATAGTCCGCCAGAAATTTGGCCAAGGCCAGGATGATGACCAGTTTGACCAGCTCCGAAGGCTGAAAGGTCACCCCGCCGAGCCGTAACCAGCTCTTGGACCCGTGGATCTCCGCGCCGATCAAGAGCACTACGGCCAGTACCAACACCGACAGCGCGTACAGGATCCAAACGTGGTTCAGGACGATTCGGTAGTCCACCCACAGCACCGCCAGGAAGAGCAGCATCCCCAATCCGAGGCGCACCAGATGCTTCTCCAGGTATGGCGAATCCCCCGCCACCTGCGTGGAGTAGTAGATCTCCACACTCCCAATCAGGCAGAGGATCAGGAAGGCCCCGACCAAAATCTTGTCGAACTGCCGCCAATCTTTATTGCCCACGGCGCGCCTCGACCAATCGATCAGCTCCCGGCGGGGGGTAGAGTTCGAAGTACTTGCGCATCACTTCACCGGCGATGGGCGCGGCGACCGTCCCCCCGTGGCCGCCGTGCTCAATGATCACGGCCACAGCGATGCGGGGATCGTCCACCGGTGCGAAACAGGCGAACCAGGAATTTTCCTTGAACCGGGTCTCGTAGTTCTTCAGCCGCTCGGCCGTCTCAGTGTTGATCAGCTGAGCAGTCCCGGTTTTACCGGCGACGGTAATGCCTTCCAGGCGCGCCCGAGTGCCGGTCCCGGAATCCACCACCATCTGCATGCCTTGAACGATCCGGTGGTGCAGCGCAGCGGGCAGCAACGACTCCCGGTCCGGTCGGGACCGGTTGTCCGGCTCCAACCGGAGCCGGGGCACCGGCGGCTCGGCGTTGAGCGCGACGGCGCACATAAACCGGGCCACCTGGATGGGGGTGACGGAGACCGCCCCCTGGCCGATGGCCACCGAAATTGTTTCACCCGAATACCATTTCTGACCAAAGACTCGTTGCTTCCATTGGCTGGAGGGCATCAGACCAGCCCGTTCCGAGGGCAGGTCAACCCCGCTCTTCACGCCCAACCCCATGCGCACCGCCCAGTGATGAATCCGATCGACGCCCAAACGGATGCCGACATTGTAGAAATAGATGTTGCAACTGTTGGCGATGGCGTCCAACAGGCTGACCGCGCCGTGGCCTGACGCATTCCAGCAATGGACCAGCCGGCCCAGCATCATGGTCTCGCCGGTGCAGCTGAACTGGGTGTCTTCAGTGATGACGCCCTCAGCCAGGGCCGCCGTTGCCACCAAAATCTTGAAAATGGAGCCCGGGGCAAAGGCGCCCTGGATCACCTTGTTCTGCAGCGGCTTGTCGGGGTCTTCGACCAGTTGTCGCCACTGGGCCGGCGACAACTGGTTGACGAACAGATTGGGATCGAACTCCGGTTTACTGACCAGACAATACAATTCGCCGGTTCGGACGTCCATGGCCACCAACGCGCCTTTCTGCCCTTCCATCAGTTCCTCGGCCCTGCGCTGCAACTCCGTGTCGATGGATAAATTGAGGTCGCGGCCCTTGCTCGACGGAATCCGCTCCACCACCTGTGTGATTTGCCCGATGCTGTTGATGAACACCTTTTGCTGCCCCTTATCGCCGCCCAACATCGAGTCGTAGAATCGTTCCAGACCGGTCTTGCCGACGATGTCGCCCGGCCTCCGGCTGGCGAAAGCCGTCTGTTTAAGTTCCTCGGGAGTGACCTCGCCCACGTAGCCGTTCAGATGCGACGCCATGGAACCCAGCAAGTAGCGGCGGGTGGGTACCCACTCGAGAGTCAGTTCGGGAAAACGCTCGAAGTGAGCCTCGGCGAACGCAATCTCGGCAAAGCTGAGCCGGTTTTTAAGCACGATGGGGAACACGGTCGGCACTCGCCGGTACTCTTCCAGCTTCCGGTTCACAAACGCCGGGTCCAGGCCGAAGCGCTCGCGCAGCACACGGAGCAGTATCTGGCGATCCTTCATGTACTCCCGGCGGAGCACCAGCGAAAACGAGATCTAGTTGTCCACCAGCAGCCGGCCCTGCCGGTCCAGAATGAGGCCACGGGGCGCGGGAAGTTCGATGATCCGGAGGCGGTTCTGCTCGGCCTTTTCCCGGTAGTAGTCCGCCCGTGTGATTTGCAGATACCAGAGCCGGCCGAACAGAACCAGCAGCAAACCGCCCAGAGCCAGTTCAAACAGAATCAGGCGCTTTTGGAAGAGGCTGCCGCTCGGGCCGAACATTATGGCTGCTCCACCTCAAACAGATCGGCGGGCGGCCGAACGATCAGCATGCGTACGACCACGTTCCCGCACGCCGTGGCGGCCGCTCCCAGCAGGAGCGGGATGGGCGACTGGGCGGGACAGGTCTGTCCGAAGATGATGAAAAGCCCCACAACAGCCAGGTTGTTGGCGCAGGCGAGCACGAAGACAAACAGCGACTGGAGGGCCGGGTGGTCCATATTGATGCGCCGGCACGCGAGGCGGGACAGGAAGCCGGCCGCCATCTTGGTGGTCGCCTGAATACCCAGCGGATAGAATGGCGACAAGGTGAGATCGTGAGCCAGGCCAGCCAGCCAACCCCGCCATACCGACTGCAGGGGGGTCGAGCGGGTTGCGGCATGGAAGGTCAGGATCAGGATGAAATCCATGAAACGCAAAGGCGCCCACACCTGCGGCAGCACATATTGCATGCCGGTCGCCACGATCAGCAACAGGAGGAACACCCAAGTTTTCATGGCGCCGCCCCAGCCGTGCGCTTCAACACGAACACGTATCGGCAGCGGCTTGCGTCCACCGCCGGTTGGACCTTGATCTCCTGGAAATATTGGCCCGACTGGTCTGCTTCGATGATCCGTCCAACGATCAGACCGGGCGGGAAGATGCCATCGTCACCGGAAGTGTGGATCCAATCGCCGGTCTTCACGGGCGCGGCGATGTGGACATAGTCGAACTTCAGATGATACCGCCCGGCACCGTGAATGATCCCGCGAATGCCCCGGGACTGGATGATCCCGGCCAGGGCAAATCCGGCATTGGTCACCAGGGCAACCTGGCTGTGGGCGGGTCCGGCAAGCTGGATCCGGCCCACCACGCCTCGCGTGTCCAGCACCGGGAGATCCGGGACGACCCCGTCCTGGTAGCCGCCCCGGATGGTGAGGGTCCGGTCCCACACCTGGAAGCCGCGCATGGTGACCATCGCCAGCACGGCATCTTGTCCGAATTCCGGCAGCACCCGCACCATGCGCTCCAGGCTGGCCGACCGGTCCAGCCGCTCTTCCATGAGCTGCTGCTGGATGCGGGCTTCAGCCAGCCGACGCTTGAGCGCCAGGTTTTCGTCCTTGAGCTCCCTGACGGTGCGGAACGCCGATAACCAATCGCCCAAGGCCGCCATGGCGCCGCCAGCCGTCGAGGCCAGCGGTAAAAACAGGTTGGCACAGATCGACTTCAATACCGTCTCCCCGCGGTTGGTCTTGAACTGGAGTGACACCGCCACCAGATTCAGGACCAGCAGCGCGGACACGAGCTGATATGATTTCAGGGACCTCAACAGGTGGATCATGAACTCTCAAACAGAGCCGGACAGATCAAGCCGGAGCGCTAAATGGCCACCTTCCGCAACAGATCGAAGTTGCTGAGCATCTTGCCGACCCCGAGAGCCACGCCGAAGAGCGGATTCTCCGCGATGAACACCGGGAGCTTGGTTTCGTCCATGATGCGCTTGTCCAGGTTCTTGAGGAGGGCGCCGCCGCCGGTCAGGACAATGCCCCGATCCACGATGTCAGCGGACAGTTCGGGCGGCGTCCGCTCCAGGGCGACGCGCAGGGCATTGATGATGGTCGTATTGCAGTCCGACAGCGCCTCGCGGATTTCCGAGTCGGTGATCACCAGGTTCTTGGGAATGCCGTCGATCAGGTTGCGTCCCTTGATCTCCATGTTCAGTTCCTTTTCCAAGGGGAAGGCGGAGCCGATCTCGATCTTGATCTGTTCGGCGGTTCGTTCGCCGATGAGAAGATTGTGCTTGCGCTTGATGTACTGGATGATGGCCTCGTCCATTTCATCCCCGGCCACCTTGACCGTCCGGCTGTAGACGATGCCGGACAGGCTGATGACGGCGATGTCAGTGGTGCCGCCGCCGATGTCCACAATCATATTCCCGGACGGCTCGGTGATCGGCAGCCCGGCGCCGATGGCGGCGGCCATCGCTTCCTCGACCAGGTAAACCTCGCTCACCTTGGCCCGGAGGGCGGATTCCTTCACCGCCCGCTTCTCCACCTGGGTGATTTCCGACGGCACGCCGATTACGACGCGGGGGCTGATCAGATATTCTCGGTTGTGGGCTTTTTTGATGAAGTACTTGAGCATCTGCTCGGTGGTGTCGAAGTCGGCAATGACCCCGTCCTTCATGGGCCGGATGGCCACGATGTTGCCGGGTGTTCGGCCCAGCATCTCTTTGGCCTCGCGGCCCACCGCTTCGATGCGGTTGGTCAGCTTGTTGATGGCGACAATGGACGGCTCGTTGAGCACAATGCCCTTGTTCTTGGCGTAAACCACGGTATTCGCCGTACCTAAGTCGATCGCCAAGTCGGTGGAAAAGACACTGAATAGAGAACGCCAGTTCATAGAGGATCAACCTGCTATCATGATTTTGTTTTTCGATTCTTCTTTCGCCGCATACATCGCCGCGTCGGCCTTCTGGAGCAATCCTTCCGCCGTCATGGAATGTTCGGGGAAAGATGCAATGCCGATGCTGACGGTGAGCCGAAGCTTGAGGTCCCGGCCGCCGCTGAACAAGAAATGTTCCACCCGCTGGCGCAAGCGCTCGGCAATGACCTGGGCGCCCTCGAGGGGAGTTTCCGGCAGGATGATCACGAACTCGTCACCGCCGTATCGGACGATGACATCCGAATCACGCACCTGTTTCCCGAAAATCTGACCGACCTCGCAGAGCGTGGCGCTGCCCACGAGGTGGCCATAAGTATCGTTGACGTTCTTGAAGTTGTCAATATCGATGAACAGGATGGACAGGTTCTTCTCGTACCGGAGGCTGCGCTGGATCTCAAATCCCAAAAACTGCCTCAGGTAGCGGAAATTATACAGGCTGGTGAGATCGTCGGTGATGGTCAGGCGCTGGACACGCTCATGATATACCAGGCTATCATAGATCAGGTTGAACGGATGGCTGAGAATCTGCATGTACTGCCGGTCGAATTCGGTGAAACCATCCGGGCTCTTCTTGTTGACCGCCAGAAACAAGCCGTTGGAGTGGTTCAGGCTCTTGAACGGATATGCCAGCACCGACCGGATCACGCAGGTTGGCTGGTTGCCGTACGATTCGATCTCATAATCGAAGGCGTTATTGAGCACGGGATCGCCCTTCTGGAAGATGTCCTCAAGGATCACGTTGTTGAACTTGAAGTCCAACAGTTTGTTCTCCTCAAAGATGTTCCGGATGGCGTAGATCAATTCGAGGAGTTTGCGCTCCTCGTTGTAAATGTAGATCAGGAAGTTCTCCGCATCCAGAATGCGGCACATCAACAGGGCAAATTCCTTGAAGATCGTGTCTTTGTCCTGGTTCAGATTGAGGATGTCGAGGACTTCCTGAAACAGCGTGATGATCTTGGTGTCGTCGATCTGCTGCAAGGCCAGTTTTTTCTCGATTTCCCGGAGCAGCGACGAGTTGTGGTTGTAGATGTACTCCACCAGGGAAGCCGTGATGGGGAGAAACACGTGCAGGGAAAAATTGAGCTCCCGCGAGATCGCGTTGTAGTCCGGGTGATGTTCGGTGGAGTACGAAACGAATTCCGCCAGCGGAAAGATGGTGCGGATCTCCTTGTAAAAAACATTCTTGCCCCGTTTCAGCGGAAAGAACACCAGCTTGCAGTAGGGATCTTCCTTGAGCAGGTTCTTGCGCAACCGTTCCAGCGAAACGAATGACATTCGACCCTGCAGATCGCCGCCGGCTCCCAGGTCGGGCACTTCCTGCTCGTAGACGAAACAGATTTCACCGGCTGGCTTGTTGACGGATCGCATGGATCAGTCCATCTTGATCGTTTTGTTGATCCGGCGCACCGCGCCGCTGTAATCTTTGATCACGATCTCCAATCGCGCCTCCGCCCCCTTGGCGAAGGGATCGGTGAAGTGCTTGAACGTGCCGTCCTTCTCCAGGATGACCATCCGGCCGTTGATGGTCAGGAGGTTGTCCGGATCGGTGCGGCCGATGACTTCCAGGATGTTGCCGATCACCACGATTTCGGTCAGATCAAACCGGATGGATTCGCTGGGATTGAGCTTCTGCGGCCGGATACCGAACATGCTTGTGGCGCTGGGGTAACCTTCTACGTTGTTGCTGTCGATCGCCGTCACCCGCCAGTAGTAGTTGCCGTACGCCAATCCGGAGACTGTCAGCGAATCTTTGCCGGTGACCACCCGCTCGAAAAGCTTCTGGTAAAACTGGGGATGGTTGGAAATGGCCACCCGATAGCTGTAGGTGGCGTTCACGACCTGCCACTGGAACCGGATGTTGACCCGCTCGGGATCCTTTGCAGAAAAGATTTCCGAGGTGAGAGGCGCCAGGAGAACCGGCCCCGGCGGAAGCGCTCGCTTCTGCATCGCGCCGTCCTGGACGTTAACGGACTCGTTGCCGCGCACCACCACGGAATCGCGGGTCTCTTTTGAGGTGACGGCTGCTTGCCCCTGTGAAACCTTCAGCCCGGTGTCCTTGAGGCGATCGTCGTACGTTGCGCTGGCTCGCGTGTTGGAACCGACGTCCGCAACCGTGTTGGCTGTTTCCACTTTTGTCTTGGATTGCGGCGTGTTCTTCTGGTAAGTGGACAAATCCAGTGCGCCGGTGGCCAACTCCACGTTGACGCTGCGGGTCAGATTGGAGGGGTTTTCGTAGCTCTCGAGAATCGAGACAAGCGAATTGGACTTGACTTCGTATATCGTCCCGTCGAAGAAGACCACCCGGCAGCTGCTGTTGGCGCCCGTCCGGACAAGGTCGCCGGGATACAAACGCTCCACCTTGTCGGCGGCGACCCACTCCAGCGAATCCAGAGGTTTGACTTTGACATCGCCGTCCAGATACGTGAATTGGGCGGCGCGTTTCTCAAGCACCTCCGGCTGGGCGTCGGTAGACCTGCCGCCGACGGCGATGCCGTACTTGTTGATGAACCAGAGGCCAACGCCGAACACTACCGCCAAGATGACGATGACCCAGAACCGTAGCGTCCGGTAAGGGATCGTGGTCCACTCAATATACTCGATGACCCGCCGCTCTTTGGGCATGGGAAGAGTGCTGGTAAGCCCCCCGCAAAGTCTTTATCTGCCGTGAAAGATCATATAGAATGAAATAGTTGATTTCAATATGATTTTTCAATCACGTCGGTGCAACAACTCCATGACGCAGTCGAGGCAGACATGACCCGTGGCGGACTCAACGAAGATGTGCGGCCGTGGGGCCGGTTCATCGTGCTGGACGAAGGGCCGGGCTTTAAGGTGAAACGGATCGAGGTGGCAGCCGGCAAGAGGCTCAGTCTCCAGTCGCACCGGCACCGCCGCGAACAGTGGACGGTCGTGCAGGGCGAGGCCGTGGTGAGCCTAGACGGCGTGGACCATCGGCTGGTCCCCGGTGGCAGCATCGGCATCCCACGGCAAGCCCGCCACCGGGTGGCCAGCGCCGGCCCGGAGCCGCTGGTGTTCATCGAGGTCCAGACCGGCGACTACCTGGGCGAGGACGATATCACCCGACACGAAGACGATTTCAACCGAACGTGATCAATTGATCGCCGGGGTTCAGCCAGTTGCCTGATCGCCCGTTGGCTGTTCACGTCCTGCGCATTTCCGTGGGACCGTTTGCAGCCACCAGCATTGCTCACCCTGCTGCAGACGAATTCGAGCCGCCCCCTCCGAAATTTCTCTGCCAAGGGAGAACGCCACGAGTTCGCGGATGAATGCCGGCTACGCTCAGATATACCCCAAGGCGCGGAGTCGTTTCTTGATTGTCTCTTCTTCTTCGGGCGTGTAGCTGACCGCCTCAGCCACAGGAATCAGGTGCATCATCTCCAGCGTCTGGAGGATGCGGGCGGCAGATTGTTCCGGCGATTCGCGGTCGGTTTCCACGATCACCTCGGGGTGTTCCGGTTCTTCATACGGATCGGAGACGCCGGTAAAGTGTTCCAACTCCCCGGCCAGCGCCCGTTTGTAATTCCCCTTGGGATCTCGCGTGACAAGAACATCCAGCGGGCACTTGACGAACACCTCGACAAAATCACCGATTCGGGCCCTGTTCTCGTCACGGATCGCCCGATAGGGCGAAATCGCCGCGGCGATGGCCACTACGCCGTGCCGCGACCAGAGGTGGCAGACATAGCCGATCCGTCGGATGTTCTCGTCCCGATCCTCCTTGCTGAAGCCCAATCCCTTGCCCAGGTGGGTTCTCACTTCGTCTCCGTCCAATACTTCCACCGGCAGGCCCCGCTCGAGCAGGCAACCCTCGATGAGGCGGGCCAGCGTGCTCTTGCCGGCGCTGGGCAAGCCGGTGAACCAGATGGTGAAACCTTTCATTTCCGACTTCTTTCAATTACTCCAACTTCCCGGATGGTCGACGCGTTCGGGGTGGCCCGACCCGCATCCGCAATCCTTGCAACGGCCGCCCGATCATGTCATCAGGGACCGGCAGGCGGGAGTAATCCAGCACCGTCGGGGTGATGGCGTAGATGCTGGCGTCGCCGGTTTATCCGCCCGCCGGCCGTCGGGGATCGTGATAGACATAAATTCCGAACCGGTCATGGTTGGCGTCGTCAGGGCCGGCGTCGTTCTCGAAAATGTGCACATTGCCGCCCCCAACCACACCCGCGGACCGCTACAATAGGTTGCCGAAATAAACAATCAGATCCGGCGGAATATTCCGGCACTCTCGATCGATGAGCTCAGGGCGGTAAACGACCGTACCGATGGGGTGACCCTGTTCATCACCGATCGCCTCGATCTCGGCCTGAACGCGATCGCGAAATGCGGGGAATTCCGCCTGAGGAATCACCCCTTGCGGTTCCCGGCCTTGCACATTGATAAACACACGCGCGTAGTATCCGCCCTCGCCCCAAACGCGCGTCCGGGACCAGTCCACCATGTTCATTTTAAGAGAAATCGGTGTGGCAGGCGGTTCTTTGAGCACCAGATAGCCTTGGCGACACAGCCATTCATTAATGCAAACGCCGCCCTGCATCCCCCGGGGCGCCATGGTCACTGACCACCAAAACGGCGGTCTCGGGGCCGGCCAAATCCAGAACTTCACCGATCCGCTCGTCGAGCCAGCGGTAGTAGTCGCGCAGCGTGTTCCGGAAGTGGTTGCCCGGCTCATACAGTCGGTGGGTTGGGTCGCAGTAGCGCCAGAAGCCGTGGTGGATCCGGTCCGGTCCCATCTCGACGAACATGAAGAAGTCCCACTCCCGGTGGGTCAGCCAATGGCGGACCACCTGGATGCCTCGCCGGCTCATGGTATAAATTTGTTCCAACAACCTGGCCTTTTCGTCGGTCCTGAAATCGCTCACGTCGATGATGTAATCCCCGTCGGCCAAGGCGTCCAATTCGGCGGCTATTTCCGGGGGATAAGTGTAAGGAACGGATTTGTCAGGCGTCAAAAAGCAGCCGTCCATGATTCCGTTGAGCGGCTTGGGGGGTATGTCTGAGGGACATTTAAAATGATGCAGCGCTTGCGAAGGCGGCTGAGCACGTTCCAGAGCGTTGGCTCCCTGACTGTTGAGGCGTTGGCGAAAAACAGGTCATCATACCCGTGCGTGCTGCGGTTACGAAATCCGTAGCATCCCAACTGGCCGGGATCCTTGCCGGTCACCAAGGCGGTCCATGCGGGCACAGTGATCGGAGGAGTGGTGCTTTCCAGGTGCCCGTACCGGCCGCGCCGGGCCAGGGCGTCAAGCCGGGGCATCTCTGACGCAAACTCACCGAAAACCAGCCGGGGTGTGGCGCAGTCCAGCCCGATGATGATCGGTTTAGGACCCATTGACGCGCCCCCGCGTGTGTTCGATGAGAATGGCAGCGACTTCCGGGCGACTCAACTCGGACGGCGGATATTCGCCCCTGGCCAGCAATTCCCGCAGCCGGGTGCCGCTGAGTGCCAGATGGTGCTCGGAGTCGTGGGGGCTTGTCTTGGCTGAAGCCATCTGCTGGCAGGCGCGACAGAAGAACGTGTTGTCAAAGAACATCGGCTGGATGCCGATTTCCTCCGGCTCGAATTCCCGGAAGATCAGATGAGCATCGAACGGCCCGTAGAAGCTGCCCACCCCAGCGTGATCGCGTCCCACGATGAGGTGCGTGCAGTCGTAGTTCTTGCGGACCAGGGCGTGAAAGACCGCTTCGCGCGGTCCGGCGTAGCGCATCGCCGCAGGGAACACCGAAATCACCGTCCGGGTTTTCGGGAAGTAGTTCTGAAGCAGTGCGTCGTAGCAACGCATGCGGACGTCCGCCGGGATGTCGTCCGCTTTGGTCTCGCCGACGAGCGGATGAACGAGCAGACCATCGACCGATTCCAGGGCACACTTCAAGATGTATTCGTGCGCCCGATGGATCGGATTGCGTGTCTGGAAAGCCACCACCGTATGCCAGCCGCGCTATTTGAACAGGAGCCGCGTCTCCCGGGGGTCCAGCAGGAAGTTGGCGAACGGGCTGTTCGGTGGGCGCTGCAGCAGGATGATTGGCCCGCCGAGACAGTAGTTTCCGGTCCCCTTCAGATACTGCATCCCCGGCTGGCGTTCGTCGGTGGTCAGCAGCACCTTCTCGGCTTCCGCCTCCTTGTCCACCGGGTACAACTCCCGTAAATGCAGCACGCCGAGCAGGGCGCCCGCTGCAGAGTGCAGCGCCACATCCGAGTCCTCAGCCAGTCGATCCGCCTCTGCCCCCGCCACGGCCAAGGTGACGGGTAACGTCCAAGGCAACCCATTCGCCAAGCGCTTCAGATCCAGCACCGACAGATAGTCGTCCCGACCCATGAAACCATCCAGCGGGGACATCGCCCCGTGGCCGCATCAGCAAGTCGAATTGCTCCCGCGGGTTCAATGTGATCGATGGCATGTCGGGCACCGCCTGCATCAGCGACTCCTGCTCCTTGTCTTCGGCAATCCGGTTGACCAGCAGACCACCACGCGGCAGAATCGACAAATTCGATCCTCACCGAAACAGCAGGCTGAAATCGGTCATTCTCTGAAAAGGCTTCCCCAGGCGCAAAATGGATTCTGTTGCGGGAAGCGGGGGCGTGCGCTCCATCACCGGCCGTGAAGATGCAGGCGTTCCAGGACGCGGCGGACGATCTCATTGGTCCAATCGGGTTCTTCGGCTGGTTCAGACTTGGGGGCGGGTGTTGCCGCTCCACCGCCCGGAGCAGGGGTCGGTTGCGCCAGCCCGTTCATCAGGCGGTCCAGCCGGAAAGGGTCTTCGGCGGGCAGCGATTCGCGGACACAGCACTCGGGCACTTCCCCGGTCAACCCGTAACCGGTCCGGATCTGACGGAGCTTGTCCACCTGGTCGCGGCTCAGGACGTTCACGGCGCCCAGCCCCCTGGCCAGGTAGAGAATATGCGCGAAATGCTCGATGGACTCCATCCGGTAGTACGCTTCGTAGATGCTGCGACCCAGTGTCAGCGCGCCATGATTCTGGAGCAGAAATGCGTCGTAGCCGCTGAGAAAGGGTCGCAGGGATTCCGGCACCTCCAGCGTGCTGGGCGTGCCGTAGGGCGCCAGCGGCACCGCTCCCAGGCTCACCACGATTTCGGGCAGCACGCAATGCGACAGCGGCAATCCGGCCACTGCATGCGCCGTGCTGTACGGCGGGTGTGCATGGAAGACGGCGCGGATCTCCGGGCGCTGGTCGTAGACCAACAGGTGCATCTGGATTTCCGACGAAGGCCGGATGTCGCCTTCCAGGAGGCGACCTTGACGATCCACGCGGACAATCATGTCCGGTGTCAGAAATCCCTTGCTCTGCCCGGTGGCGGTGGCCAAAATCTCCGTGTCAGAAATTCTGACGCTGATGTTGCCGTCGTTGGCGGCCACCCAGCCGCGCAGCCAGCAACGGCGCCCCACCTCGATGATGTCTTTCTTCACATCGTAGATGTTCATGCGTTGGGACCACGGTTATTCTAAGCTGGGGCATCCGTCAATACAAGCGCCTTCATGCGGCAAGTCCGCCGGCGCGCCCCCCGAGACGCCGGTCACGCGCCGCAATGCCTTTGCCTCGCCTCGGCCGGGGCGGCGAGAGCCGGGATCGCCGCCGACATGCAAATCCATGACACGAGCCCCGGGGTGCTGGTATAATGCACCATCTTACACAACACCCGGGTTCAGGATCATGTCGGCCAATCTGCCCTCACACATCGACCTTACAAAATTGCGCGAAATATTTCTCGCGCTGGCTAAACGAAGGGTCCGCGATGAGCAGGATGCGGAAGAAATCGTGCAGGATGCGCTGATGACTGTTGTTGAAAAATCCGCTTTGCAAACCTTCGAAAAGAGCTTCCTCCAGTGGGCATTCGGCGTTCTGCGCAACAAGATCGGCAACTATTACCAGCAACGCGAGCGGCGTCATCGCACGACCGAAGAGATGACTGAGGATACTGAGCGTACGCTTCAGTCCGGTTTGCCGGATCCGCTGTCGATGTCCACCGAAGCTGAACTCCGCAGCAAGATCCAGCGATCCTGGCGGCAGCTCGGCAGCCAGTGCCGGCGGCTGTTGTGGATGCTGTACTCCGGGTATTCGCGTGAAGAGATTTTCGCCGAATTTCCCCAGTATCATTTCAAGGTGGTCAACACGAAGATCTTCCGCTGCCGGAATTATCTGCGCCGGCTGCTCCGCCAAGAGGGGTATTCGCTATGACCTGTCGTGACAGCCGGATCAAGCGGCTGCTGCCTCTCTACGAAGCCGGTCTGCTGAATCTCCAGGAGGCCGGTGAGGTGGAGACGCACCTGCTGTCCTGCCCCGGCTGTGCCGAAGAGATGTTTGCCATGCAACCGGTGATCACCGCCATCCGGGGAATGGAAAATCCGGTGGATTCGGTCGAGGAGCCCGGCTTCCTGGTGCGGTTTGTCTCGCTGCGCTGGGCCAGCGTGGCCACTGCGGCGGCTTTGCTGGTGGTGGTCTGCACGTCCGCCTGGCTGCTGCTGCCCGGTTGGCTGTCTACGCCGCCCCACCCGCCGGCCGCCGATCTGGCGCGTTCCTTGCAGCATCTCGAACAGTTGGGCATGGACGACTATGCCGGCCTGGCGCCGAGCGACTCCCGGTTCCTCACCGCGCTGGGATTGTTCCGGCAAAATCGGACCCGCGACGCACTGGCTGCCGTGATGCCCACGCTGCCGCCCGTCGGTCAGACCTCACCGGCCGTACACCTGGCCGCCCGATGCCACCTGGCGCTGGACCGGCCGGAAGCCGCTCAACGCCTGCTGGCGCAGCATCCGGTTCCGCCAGGCCACGCCCGGTACCGGGATTACCTGTGGATCCGCGCCGTGGCCTCCCTGCGCCGCGGCCGGCATGATGCCGCCATCGCCGATCTGGAGGAGCTGGCCCGTCATCCGGGAATCAACCAGGCGGCGTCCGCCGACTTGCTCCAGAAGGTACGCTGAGCGCCTCGTCGCCGTTACCTCGACACGCCCCGCCAAGACTCCCGGTGCACTTTGTGCGGGTCGAACTTGTCCTTGATCACGCCGGCTTCCGCGGGATGCCCCAGGGCCAGCAGGCTGTGGGGGACGATGGTGTCCGGCAGGTCCAGCACCGCTGCGACGCCCTGCATGCGATCCTCGCGTGGAAACACGCCCAGCCACACGCCCCCCAGCCCCAGGCTGTGGGCCGCCAGCAGCACGTTCTGGGCGGCAGCGGCGCAATCCACAACCCAGTAGGGTGGTCGCGTGTCATCGACGCTTCGTTCCAGGTTGCCGCAGAGCAGCAGGGCCAGCGGCGCTTCAGACAGCATCTTCCCGTTCGGGATGATCTCCGCCAACTGGCGCCGCCGGACCGCCGCGGTGACCACCACCAGTTCCCACGGCTGCATGTTCCGGGCTGAGGGCGCCGCCATTGCAGCCCGCAGCAAGCGCTCGAGCAGTTCCTCCTCGACCGGCTCCGCCGTAAAGCGGCGAATGCTCCGGCGCGTCAGGATGGCGTCATAACAATCCATCGGATATCCTCCCGGCGTGTCCGCCCCGCCGCCGACGCCCGGACGGGTGCCGTTTGCTTTTTCCCGGGGCTGGCCCTATAATACAACCGTTTTTCCCATCCGGAGAGGGTTTTGGCAAAGAAGCACAGCGTCTGCACAATCCGTCAGAAGAAATCCCGCGGCGAAAAGATCATCGCGCTGACCGCCTACGATTTTCCCACTGCCCGGATCGTCGACGATGCCGGGATGGACATCGTGCTGGTGGGTGATTCGCTGGGCATGGTCGTGCAGGGCGAGTCGTCCACCCTGCCGGTGGACATGGCGGCCATGCTCTATCACACGCGGATTGTCCGGCGGGCGATCCGGTCCGCCCTGCTCGTGGCGGATCTGCCGTTCGGCGCCTACCAGGAATCGCCCATCCAAGCCGTCCACAACGCGATCCGCCTGGTGAAGGAAAGCGGCGCCGAGGGGGTCAAGCTCGAGGGCGGGCGACGGCGCCTGCCGGCCGTCACCGCCATCCTGGACGCCGAGATCCCGGTGATGGGCCATCTGGGTCTGACGCCCCAGTCGTTCCACCGGTTGGGCGGCTACCGGATTCAGGGACGAACAGTGGCCGAGATCGAGAACATGATCGAGGACGCGCTGGCTCTGCAGGCTGCCGGCTGCTTCGCGGTGGTGCTCGAAGGCATCCCGCATCCGGTGGCCGCGATCATCACCCGCCAGCTGGAAATTCCTACCATCGGCATCGGATCAGGCCCGGCCTGCGACGGCCAGATCCTCGTCCTCCACGACATGCTTGGTCTGGGTGACACGCCGCCCTTCAAGTTCGTCCGCAGCTATGCCCGGTTGGCGGAGGAAATGATCCGCGCCGTGCAACGATACGGCGCCGACGTTGCCAGCGGTTCTTTCCCGTCGCTCGACGAGAGCTTTACGCTCGATCCCGAGGTTCAGCGCGAAATGGAAGGCCGATATGGAGCTCATCACCAAGATCAATAAACTGAAGGCGGTCGTCCGCAAGGCCCGCGCGGCCGGCAGCCGGATCGGTTTCGTTCCCACCATGGGCGCCCTGCACGAGGGCCACCTGTCGCTGGTCAAAAAGGCCCGCGAGTGCGCCGATGTCGTCGTGGTATCGATCTTCGTAAACCCGCTCCAGTTCAGTCCGACCGAGGATTTCACCAAATATCCCCGGAACCTGTCCCACGACGTCGAACTGCTGACCCGGTACAAGGTGGATTTCGTCTTTGCCCCCTCTTCCGACGAGTTCTACGCCAAGGATTTCGAAACACGGATCGAGGTGGACGACTTGTCCGGCAAGCTGTGCGGCCAGTATCGACCCGGCCACTTCACCGGGGTGACCACCGTGGTGGCCAAGCTGTTCACCCTCGTGGAACCACAGTTCGCGTTCTTCGGCCAGAAGGATGCCCAGCAGGCCATCATCATCCGGCGGATGGTCGCCGATCTGAAATTTCCTGTCGAGGTGAGCATCTGCCCCATTGTGCGCGAACCGGACGGCCTGGCCATGAGCTCCCGGAACGTTTACCTGAAGCCGGACCAACGGCGCGCCGCCCCCATCCTTTACCGGAGCCTGAGGCGGGCCGCCGCCCTTGTTCTTGCCGGCGAACGGCGGGCTGAGGTGATCCGGCGCGCGATCGAGGAGATGCTCGCGACCGAGCCTCTGGCCAAGCCGCAGTACGTGGCGATCGTCGACACCAACCGACTGGACCCGGTTTCCATGGTCAGCGAAAACACCCTGATCGCTCTGGCTGTTCATATCGGGGACACCCGACTCATCGACAACATCCTGGTATCGGCTCCGTCATGACCGGATCCGCCCGCTCCCCGGACGTCCCGCTGCTGATTGTCGGAGCCGGCCGCGTCGGTTTGAGTCTGGCTGCCGCGGCCCGCCGGGCCGGCATGCCGGCCGAAGTCGTCGGCCCGGGGAGCCGCCGCCGCACGGTCACGGTTCGGGGCCGGCGCCTGACTGTTCATGCCGCCGGCATTCGATTCGCGTGCCTCCGGCCGGTGCTCCTGGTGCTGGCGGTGCCGGACGACGATCTGTCTGCGGTGGCATCCGAATGGGCCGCACAGCTGCCGGCCGATTGTACCGGTATCGCCCTGCACACATCCGGCGTCCACGCCGCCCGGGTGTTGGAGCCGCTCCAGCACCACGGCTGGCCGACGGCCTCCTGGCATCCCCTCCAGACATTTCCACAACCAGACCCGGCCCGCTTCTCCGGCATCGTCGTCTCTGTGGAAGGCGATCCGGCCGCCGTCTCTGCCGGCAGCCGGTTGGCCCGCCGGCTGGGTGCTCGACCCATCAAGTTGCCACCCGCTTTGAAAGCGTTATATCACTGCCTGGCGACGATCAGTTGCTCCCATGTGGCCGCCCAGATGCTGTTCTGCCACGATGCGCTGAGGGCTTTTCCCCCCGCAGTCCGAAAGCCGCTGGCGCACAGTCTGCGTGCCTTGTCGGCGGCGACGGTGGCCGGTTTCCCTGCCGAGAATCCCGCAGCCGGCATCACCGGTCCCGCCGCCCGCGGCGATCGCCTGACGGTGGCGCATCACCTGACGGTGCTGCGCGAATACTTTCCGGAGTGGGTCTCCGTCTACCAGCAGCTGGACGATTTCCTTCGCCGGCAGACCCGTCACGACTGATCCGACCCGCCTGTCTGCAACCTCCTATTACAAGCGTCACGGACAGTTCCCAATTTCATGATCTTGTGGTAGTATTGAACCATCATTTGCTCGTAAATGCTCCACTCGTTTCAGCGGTTAATCATGGAGGATAGTCAGTCCACTCAGTTTTCCTGGGCCTATCTGACAGATACCGGGGTGAAGCGCACCTCAAACGAGGATGCGGCCATGGCCCTGGCGCTGAACCTGGACACTCATCGCGACCAATCGTTCCTCGGTCTATTCGTCGTTTCCGATGGCATGGGCGGCAAGGAGCGTGGCGAGCTGGCTAGCAAGATCGCCGTCAAGACAATCGGCGAGGTTTTTCTGAACAGTTTTATCCGGCCGTCGCTTCTGCGCGTGGTCGAAGTCGTCAATTACGGCAGCTTGTCCGCGGAATCCACCGGGGAGGTCGTCGTTTCACCGGCCCAGTTTCTGGTGGAATCGATCCAGGAAGCAAACCGGCGGATCTGCCACGTCAAACGCGGCGGCAACCGGATCAACATCGGCGCGACCATAACCGTCGGGGTGGTCTCCGACGACCTGTTGACCATCGGGCATGTCGGCGACTGCCGCTGTTATCTGCACTACGACAACAATTTCCGCCAGCTCACCCGCGACCACAGCATGGTCAATGAGTTGGTCAAACAGGGAATCATCTCTCCGGAGGAGGGAAAGGCCCACCCCCAGCGCAACGTGCTGGCCCGCGCCTTGGGCAGCAGCGATGTTGTGGAGGTGGACACCTATGTCTCCGTCATCAGCAGCGGCTGCAAGATCCTGCTCTGCACCGACGGACTGCACACCATGCTGTCCGACGACAGCATTCAGGCCGTGATGGCCCAACCGAAGCATCCGAAAGAACTGGTTCAGGAGCTCGTCGTCCGCACGAACGACGCCGGAGCCAAGGACAACGTGACGGCGATGGTGATCCAAATCCTCTGAACGCATTCGATCATCCCAAAGGAGGGACCATGGACAAGAGCGATCCGAAACTTTCCGCCTTCCGCGCCGGCGATATGCGCCGGGGCAAGCCGGCCCGGGATTCCGGACCCGGTCGTGATGCCGCCGATCTCCGCCATTATCCGTTTCTGGAGAAGCTTCTGGAATCGGACGAATCGGCCATTGAGCAGTTCCAGACCGTTTGCCAAAACACCTGCCGAAACTTGGATACCACCGTCGGCCGGCAGAGCGATCCCGCATACACCGCGACGGGCCAGGCAGCCCTGTCGGCCTACGGTCACAGCCTGAAGCTGTTGGCCGAACTGCTGGAGATCAAATACGAACAACTCCGCCAGCAGGCGGAGAAGAAGTAGGAGGGAGCCATGGCCGACAAACTGAATATCCGCGTCACCCAGGATGAAATCCAGTTTTTGATGGAGAGCGGTTATCTGTGCCGGGACATCGGCCGGCACCAGCAGGCGGTGGACATCTTCAACGGCGTGGCGGCGCTCTTGCCGGGTGATCCGACTCCCCAGGCCGCCATCGGCAGCGTGCTGCTGGCGTCCGGCCAGGTGGATGAAGCGATCCGCCAGCTCGAGAACGCCCTCAAGTCTTCCCCGAATGACCCGTTCACCATGGCCCATCTCGGCGAGGCGTTCCTCTGCAAGAAGGAAACCGCCAGAGCCAAGGACATCTTTGAAAAGGTCCTGGCCAAAGATCCGCAGGGACCCGGTGGTGTGATGGCCAAGTCGTTCCTTGCGTTTATCGCGGAGGCGAACAAGAAGTAGCTTCGAGATGACCAGCGAACCAAACCGGAATCAAGTGGAACAGCTGGTGGAGGAGTACCTTCCCTATGCGGAGGCGCTCGCGCGGTCCATGCGCTCCAGCCTGCCCGGCCACGTCGACTCCGACGAACTGCTCGCCCTGGCCCGCCTTGGGCTGGTGGACGCTGCCCAACGCTTCGATCCCAACCGAAAGGTCTCGTTCAAAACCTACGCCTACTACCGCATCCGCGGCTCCATTTTTGACGGACTCCGTGCAATGGCTCCCGCGTCACGGGCCGAGGCCGCCAAGCTGAAATTCCGCTCCGCCTTGGAACTCTATCTGCAACAGGAAACAGAAACGGCCGGATCCTTCAAAGGCAGGAGCCGTGCCCTCAGCCTTGGGGATATGAAAGACCTGATTTTTGTCATGACCTCGGTGTACGTGTTGTCGCTGGACACCACGCTGGAGCACGCCGAGATCGAAGCCCGCGGCACCCGCAGCCCGCACGAAGAGATGGAGCGCCACGAACTGGCCGCCTTGCTCCAGCGGTTCATCAGCCGGCTCAGCGAACAGGAGCAGCAGATCATCCGCATGTATTACTTCGAAAACCGGACGTTGGACGAGATCGGATCGCTGCTGAACCTCTCCAAGTCGTGGGTCTGTCGGATGCATGCCCGGACGATGAAAAAAATGCAGAAAATGTTCCAGGGCGTCGGCAAGCCCGGCAAGACAGCCATCCGGGCATAACGAGGAGCACCGGTGCCCGATCTTCAGCCTCTCATGCTCAAGACCCGTGACCAAGCTCTGGTGTTCGCCAGCCTGCTGCTGGAACGCGATCAAACCGCCAGTCTGCTGGCGTTCTTGCCGACCGAACGCAGGGAGGAGCTTCGGACCGAGTTGGCCCGGCTGCTGGAAATGCCCGCCAAAAAGCGGATCACCCTGGCGCTGGACCGGCTGAAGGTCCTGATGGATCCCGCATATCGGGAGACCCTGGACGAAATCCACCCGGCCTGGCTGGCCCGCGTGCTCGAGCCGGAACCGGCCCGCCTGGCGGGGTTGGTGCTGCATGCGCTCCCTCCGCGCTACGCCCAGCTCGTCCTGAACGAGATGAAGCCCGGTCCGGCGAAACGACTGACCGCCGAAATGCGGAACGCCCGCCCTTCCCCCCGCCTGGCGGAGTTGTTTCAAACCCTGCTGGCCAGGCGCTTCCGCCTGCCCAACCGCATGTCGGGCATCGGCGCTGACCATTTCGAAATCATCGTGTTCCTCAATTGCGACGAGCTGGCCATCGTGCTGGAGGAGATCGGCACCGCCGAACTGGCCATGGCCTGCCAGCGGCTGTCGGACGCCGACGCCGACGTCATCTGCAAAAAGCTGCCCGAAAAGATGCGTGACAAGGTCCGAATCAAGTTGGCGCAATACCAGGACACGGTCGAGGAGCGCGTCATCCAAGCCCGGCAGTCTTTTCTCCACCTGCAGGACGAGCTGTACCGGAAAGGGCAGCTCATCGAGTTCACCGGCTTGCATCTGCTGGCCCGCGCCATGGTGGGCAGCGAAGCCGACCGGGTGACCTTCCTCGCCTACAAGCTGCCTCCGGCCGCAAGTGACGTGCTGCTGCGGCTGGTGCAGCGGCTGAGTGCCCAGTTTGAGCCGTCCCAGCGCCAAGCCGTCCGTCTGGAGATACTCCAGAAAATCACCTATCTGGCGGAGATCGATCGCATCCGATCCATGTGGAAATACTATTGACGAGGTAGCGGAGATGTCCTCGAAGATCATCAAGGGAACCCCCGGCGACGAATCCGTCTCTGGCACTGACAGGACCGGCCGGCCGGCCGGGTCCGGTGAGGGCGTGGTTCTCAAGAGCGACGTGGTTCAGGCCATGGGATCGGCTGATAAAATCATCGCCGAAGCCCGGGACAAAGCCCGCGAGTTGCTGGACCAAGCCAAGGCGGAAGCGGCGGCCATCCGGGCGGAAGCCCAGCGCACCGGATACGAAGAGGGCCTGACCCAGCTCAACCGGATCATCCACGAAGCCAAGACACAATACGGCCGGATGCTGCACGACTCTGAACCGGAGATGCTCAAGCTCAGCCTCAAGATCGCCGAGCGGATAATCGGCCACTGCGTCGAGGTGACGCCTCAGGTCATGCTGGAGATCATCCACAAGGCCATCGAGTCGCTGAAATACCAGAAAGAGATCCGCATCCGGGTCAACCCCGATGATCTGGGTTTCCTCAAAGACAACAAGATGCAGCTGTATACCATGCTGGGGGAGAGCAAGGAAATCGAGATCGTCGAGGACGCCCTTGTGGGACGGGGCGGCTGCATCATTGATACCGAGATCGGCACCATTGACGCCCGGCTGGAAACCCAGCTCCGGGTCATCGAGAAGCTATTCGCCCGCAAGCAGTGAGGCAACAACCATGGCGTTTCTGGAACTGCGCCTGGCCGGCGGCCAGGCTCACAAGTTTGCACTCCGGGAGGGCGACAACATCCTGGGTTCGGGCGACCAGGCCGGCATCCGGATCCAGGACCCGATGCTGGCCCCGCTCCAGGCGCTGATTCGCACAGAACCCGGTGCATTCACCATCCGCAATCTGGTGCCGGACAAGCCGATCTACCTGAACGCGACGCCCGTCCGGGCGGATCAGCCGCTCCGTCCCGGTGACCAGCTGATTCTGGGCAGCACTCGGTGCATCTTCTACGACGTGGATTTGGAATCCACGCGGGAGATGCTGGAGATTTCGCTCTGCCAGAAGCGAGCCGAGGCCACGATCGGCCCGACCCCGGAGCCGGTTCCCGCCCCCGCGTCACCGTCGGTGCCATCGGTGGATCCCCAACCCCCGATCACCGACAAGGACCTTCAGACATTCCATCATCTGATCGTCGCCAATGCCGCGGACGGACAACCGGCGGTGCTGCTCAAGGAGAAGGAAGTTACGCTAGGCAGCGCGTCCGACGCCGGCATCCGGCTGCACGGAAACGGCGTCGCGCCCCGCCATGCCAAGATCATCCAACGGGAGCACCACGTGGTCATCGTGGATCTCGAGAGTCCCGCCGGCGTGTTTCTCAATGACCGGCGCATCGTCCGCGAAACGCTGAAGGATGGCGACGTCATCCGCCTGGGCGACATCCAGTTCACCTATCGTCTTCCCCTGGTGCCGCCGCCTCCGGCGGAAGCCGCCGCCCGTCCGACGATGCCGGCCGCCCCGGCGAATGCGCCACCGATCCGCAGCAGCCGGGTGCTCACCTGGGTGGCGGCCGGCGTGATTGGTCTGGTCGTCGTGGGGGTCATCGTCGTCGGCGGCATCTGGGGCTTCAAGCAGTTGCGCTCAGCCGGTCGGGAGGAGGATTCCCGGCGTCAGGTGCAGGAGCTGGTGCGGCAGCACCAGTGGCAACCGCTGGCCGACCTGCTGGGCGACAAGGACTTCCCACTGCCGCTGACGGAAAAACAGGTGCTGCTTGAGAACGCCCAGATGGAGATCGAGGCCTCCCAGCAGGCGAAGGCGCTCCGCCAGGCGCTCGCCGGCGGAGACATGGAAAGCGCCCTGGCGTACTATTTCAAGATTCCCGCCGCCAGCGTGTACCGTCCGGAGGCTCGGGCGGCAGTGCTCCAGCGCATTGACGCCGACATTGACCGAACCCTCTCGAAACCCGCTCTCGAATTCAGCGATTACACCGCGATCATCACCCTATCGGAGAAGATGCTGCAGCTGGACCCGCGATCGGCTTCCGCACTCGCCTACATCTGCCTGGCGCGGCTCGGCCAGGGCGAGCTCCCGTCGGCCGCCGCCGCCGCCGAACGCCTCATCGCCGCCCATCCCGAACAGGGCGAGGGGTACCTGTTCCAAGCCCTGGCGCTGTATCGTGGCGGCGAGTACACGGGTGCCATGGACAGTGTGTCCGAAGCGCTGCGGCGACAACCCGACAACATCGAGATGCTGCTGCTGCGCGCCAAGCTATCCATTCTGCTGCAGCGCCTCACCGACGCGCGACTGGATCTGGCCAAGGTGCTCGAGCTGGACCCGAACAACACCGCAGCCAGGACGCTCTTCGCCAAGTTGTCGGGCCAGGCGCCGCCCGCCGCCCCCGGAGGTGCGGATGCCCGCCAATATGAGGACCTTCTGCGCCGGCGCCGCGCGGCTGCAACCGTGGAGCGGGAAGACACCGCCATACGCCAGCTGTTCCTGCAGGGCGACGCGGAAACCGCCAAGCGGCAGCTGGAAGAAAAAATCCGCCGAATGCCGCAGGCGCCCGACGTCACGCACTGGACCGCGTTGCTGGACGCCATCACCCGCATTGAAACCCTCTACCGCGAAGGCGACGCGTTGCGCGCCAGCGATCTGCCCGCCGCGATCAGCCGCTGGGAGGAGATGCGCCGGGTGGAAACCGCAGCTTTCCCCGGTCAGCGGAGCCGCTTCCTGAACGACGTGGCGGCGGTGGCAGCGGATTTCTTCGCCGCGCGGGCGCTGGCCGATCTGCAGGGAAACCAGCCGGACCGGGCCTACGATCTCGCCAGCCAGGCTGTGGCCTGGCAGCCGGCACACGCCCAGGCACAGGGCATTCTCCGCCAGATCGACGACACCGCCCAGCAGCTCTACCAGGAAGGCTTCCGACACTATCAGCAGGGTGATCGCGCCGGCGCGCGCCAGTACTGGGAAAAAGTGGGCCGGACGGTGACGCCGGCCAGTCCCTGGTACGCGCGCGCGCAGGAAAAACTGAGCGGACTTCAGGAGGTGCCATGAACCGCAGGGTGCCGATCTCCATCTGGATCCTGTTCCTCGCCGCCCTGCTGGCCGCGGCCACTCCATCGGTCATGGCCGCCGGTGAGCATGAAACCAAAGGGGACGCGGCGTTTGCCGCCGGCGACTATAAAAAGGCCGTCAAGGAGTTCAAAAAGGCCGTCGGGCAGTTCCCCAATCAAGCCGGCCTCCACTACAAGCTTGCCCAGGCTTATTTCAAGAAAGGCGAAGTCGGCGAGGCGATGGCCGAATTCATCCGCACCACCAACATCGACCCGGACCACGACGGCGCATACCAGTACATCGGTGATTTCTTCTACACGAAAGGCGAGATGGACAAGGCGGTCAGGGCCTATGAAAACCTGGTTCGGATCAATTCCGAGAGCGCGCGTTATCATTACCTGCTGGGCAAGACGTACGACCGGATGATGCGGAACGAGGAAGCCCTGCAACATCTCTATAAAACCATCCTGCTGAACTCGGCCATCGAAGACGCGTACCCCCTGCTGTTCAAGATTTTGAAGTTGAAGGTGCTGCAGGATCCGGGCAACGTCGACAGCCGCATGATTCTCGGGCGGGTCTACAAGCTGCATGGCGATCTCGAAGACGCAAAAAACCAGTTCGCCGTCGCGGTGCAGATGCAGCCGGGCGCCCGGGACGCGTGGGAGGAACTGCTGGCGGTGTGTCGCTCACTGAAGGATTGCAGGTGCGAGATCGTGGCTCTGGAGGGGTTGCTGCGCCTCAGCGCGGACAGACTGGCCCTCATCAACCAGGTCCTGGAGCCGGCCCGGCGCTGCGAGTTGCGCGAAACCCTCGTCCGTTACCTGGAGCAGAAAATCGCCCTGGCGCCGGACCACGGCGCCAGCTACGCCGAACTGGGCCGGTTGTTCCAGCAGGAGGATAACCGGATCCAGGCCTACTTCTATTTTCGGAAATACACCGAGATCTGCCGCGGATGCCCCGATTACGATGAACTCCGCACGTGGTGCGCCAACGAAGAGCTGGCCAATCCCCTGGTGGATGCTCAGTATCGTTCGTTCAACACCTTTCAGGCCGGGGTCGCTCGGTTCAAGGACGGCCGTTTCCCCGAAGCGTTACGGCTATTCGATGAAGCCGAATCCATCTACCCGTCCTATCCCCAGCTGCATTTCTTCCGCGGCCAGGTGCTCGAAGAACTGGACCGGCGGGGCGAGGCGTTATATGCCTACAAGGAGGCGATCAGGATCCAGCCGTCCAACGCCGAATACTGGTTCTTCCTGGGCAAGGCGCTGGACGCCGAGCGCATGCGGGAGCAGGCGGCTGTCTGTTTCATGAAGGTGCTGGAGGTGGATTCGGACAACCTCTTCGGCTACCATGCGCAATCGCGAAAGCTGTTGCAATCCTATAAGGATCAAGGGATAATTAAACCTTCGCCGATTCTGGAATAGAGGGTCCGCCGACCATGATTCACCTGGTAGTGGGCGCCAAGGGCATCGAAGAGGAGCGGGAACTCTCCTTCGACCAGAACATCGTCAAGATCGGACGGCTGAAGGAGAACGATCTGCCCCTGCCGGCGGCCAACGTGTCGCGTGTCCACTGCATCATCACGTTCGAAAACGGCGAGTATTACATTTCAGACTCCAGTTCCAACGGCACCGTCCTCAACGGCGAGATCGTGGGGCGCAACCGCCGGCTGCCTCTGCGGCACGGCGACCGCATCGAAATCGGGGATTTTCTGATCCGTTTCGTGATCAAGGATGCGCACGAGGAGTTCGAGAAGACCACCGATTTTCTCCAGGCCAAGTTCGCAGAGCTGCTGGTCCAACCCAAGGCCGAACCCCGCATCCCGTACCTGCTGGTCGTGGGCGGCCCCACCAACGGCACCCGCGTGGAGCTGCTGGACGAGACGGGCGAAATCCTCATGGGGCGCACTCCGGACTGTCCGGTCCAGATTCCCTCGCCGACCGTCTCCAAGCATCATGCCCGGATCATCCGGCGCGGGGCCATCATTGAGGTCGAGGATCTGGGCAGCTCCAACGGCACCCGCGTGAACGGCCAGCCGGTCCAGGGAATTCAGCCGATCCAGGATCGCGACGAGATTGTCCTGGGACAGCAGGGCGTCACCGACCCCATCAAGATCGTGCTGTCGATCCCCGTCCCACTGACCGATAAGGAACCTGTAGTGCCGCCGGAGGCGCCGCCTGGTGCACCGCCAAAGTCCGAGGCCGGTGCGGAAGCGCCATCCACGGTGATGGATCCAAAAATGGCGGCATCTGTCGCCCCCCCGCCTCCTCCGGAGACCGCCAAGCCCGACATGCCCGCCGCCGCCCCATCGACGGCACCCGAACCGCCACCCGCGCCGGAGCCCTCGCCGCCCGCGCCGCCTCCCCCCACTATCAAAGGCGCCGAGCCCGAACCCAGGGCGGCTGTCGGATCCATGCCGTCCGCCCCGAAGGCGTCTCCGCCTGAAGAGGTGAAGACCGGCATGGGCGCGCTGGAATGGATCATCATCGGCGTCGGCGTGCTGGCCGTCATCGCCGTTGTCGCGGTTCTGGTGATCTATCTGGTGTGACGTTTCCTAAAAATATTTGCGGGCTTCGCTCTGGAGGAATTCGTCCAGACGTTGAATGCGTCGGTCGAACACCATCTTCCGGAAATCCTCGACCAGCCGGATGGCGTCCAGTTCAGCCAGGATGATGTTGATCTCCCACATGGTCCGCTGACGCTGGACACGGATATCGTTACGGTTCCCTTCCAATTCGGGCGAGCGGAGAACCCGCCGCGTGAGATCCTTGTACGCCTCGTGCTCGGCCTTCAGTTCCTTGACGTGTTTGAACAGACGGGTCAGCGCGCCCTGGATCCGGGTGGCCGCGTCCTCGCCGGCGCTGATACTCTGACGGTACTGCCCGAACGCCTCGCAAATGGCGCGCGCCTGGCCGTCGGTGATGCCGCTCACCGCAGCCAGGTCTCTCGATGTGGCCATGAAGTACTTGTCCAGCGAATTCATGCCCGCTGCGATGAGCTTGTTACGGCTGACCGGCCCGATGCCCGGTGTCTTGCGCAGGATGGTATTGATGATGATGGTGTCCCGAACCGATCCGCGGGTGGCGTGGGAATCCGACGTGGCGAAGGCTTCCGGCAGCAGCGCGGTGAGGTTGGCGTACTCCTTCAGCAGCTGGATCCGGATGTCGCGGGATATATTCGCGCTCTCGGAGTACTTGGCGTCCATCATCAGCTTCTTGAACCGGTCCAGGATGCGGTTGATTTTCTCATAACTCATCTTGGTGCCGGCATCTTCAATTATTTTCAGGGAGCTGAGGCAGATATCCACCCACTGCTTGCTGGCGGCTCCGGACTGGAGTTCGGCGACGAACTCCTTGACCGGCTGCAGGTAGGCGCTGGAAATGGACAGGAACAGTTTCTGGATCTCGCCCTCTTCGGTGGAAGACAAGGCCAACTTCCCCTCATCGGTCTGCACCGCCGCCTGCTGCGACGGCCGCGGCTGGGTGATGGCGTCAAAGGCATCATCCAGATCGTCCAGCAGCGAATCGACAAAATCGCCGAAGCCCTCCATCTCGTCAAAAGGGTCATCGACAATGGCCGTCGCCGCGTCGGTCGCCGACGGCGGAGCGGGTGCCTTCGTTTTTTCCTGGGCCAATTTCCGGATGAAGTTTTTCAACAGCGCGGAATTCTGGGAGGCAAACTTGAAAGCCGGTGCCGGCTCGCCTGGCGGGAGCCCCTGTTGCACGGCGTAGTGTCGCTTCAGGTTCAGCGCCAGGTCCTGGATCTCCTCGATGAAGACCTCCATCTGGCGGTTGGTGGCGGCCAAACCTTTTTCATCCAGCAGTTTGCTGAGTTGATGCAGATCGTGAGCCGCTTCGCTGACCCCCCCCAGACCGGCACCCAGCTGTTGGGCAGCCAGGAGGAACTCCCCGCACTGGAGCGCCAGGGCGTGATAGTACGCGCGGTTGTCCGGATATGCTTTGATCCGGGTCGCGTACAACTCCATCAGGCTGATCACGTCATCGGTGTTGACAATAAAGTCTTCTAGACGCTTCAGATGGTCCATGGCTTGGCTCACTGGAAACAGCCGCCATAATATCGGAAGGGAGATGATTTTGCAACGCGGAAAAAATCAGTAGACAACTATGCACATTCAAGTAAAATTACAACCGAATCCGGCCATTCGGGTAAATCCGACCTCTGAATTCAGGGGTTTATATGCATCACGAGCCCACATATACCCAGTATTTCGCCATCTTCCTGTTCATCGCGATCGCACTGCTCTTCCCGGTGATCGCGCTGTTGGTCGGACAGCTGCTGCGTCCGCACCGGCCCGATCCCGCCAAGCTGTCTCCGTTTGAGTGCGGCATGGATCCGGTGGGCGACGCCCGAGAACGCTATCCGGTCCGCTATTACGTCATTGCCCTGCTGTTTCTGATTTTCGATGTCGAGACGATTTTCATCTTCCCCTGGGCGGTGATTTACCAGGGTAACAGTCCTGCGGTGACTCTGTTCCTGCTTCTCGAGATGGCAGTTTTCTTCGCCATCGTGATCATCGGGTATGTATACATCTGGAAGAAGGGCGCGTTGAAATGGGTTTAGAAGGCAAACTCTCCCACAGCGTCATCACGACCACGGTTGATTTTTTCTATAACTGGGCCCGCAAGTCTTCGATCTGGCCGGTCACCTTCGGCCTGGCTTGCTGCGCCATCGAGATGATGGCCGCGGGGGCCTCGCGGTGGGATCTGGACCGCTTCGGCATCCTGTACCGGCCGTCACCCCGCCAATCCGACCTCATGGTGGTCGCCGGCACCGTCACGCTGAAGATGGCCCCGGCGGTCAAGCGCATCTATGACCAGATGCCGGATCCGAAGTGGGTGATCGCCATGGGCGCCTGCGCCAACGTCGGCGGTCCCTTTGACACGTATTCGGTCCTCCAGGGTGTGGACAAGCTGATCCCGGTGGATGTGTATGTCCCCGGATGTGCCCCGCGCCCGGAAGCCCTGATTTACGGCCTCATGAAGCTCCAGGACAAAATCGGCCAGATGACCATCGCCCGTTAAAACCCGACCGACGGCGGACAAGGCATGAACGATCAAGAACCCTCCATTCAACCCAAGGCCGCTGCCGGCGACGTGCCGCCGGCGGGTCCCCGCTACGAGCCGCTCGGGCAGCACCCGGTTGCGGACGGGATCAATCGGCGCTGGCCGGGCGGGTGTACCGGCGCCTGGAGTTTTCTGGACCAGTGGTTCTTCGACATCGCCAAAGACCACGTGGTGGAAATCGGCCGGTGGCTGCGCGACGAGATGCGGTTCGACATGTGCGCCGACGTCACCGCCGTCCACTACCCCGACCGCCCCAAGCCCTTCACGGTGATTTACAACCTGTACGCATTCGCCGACAACCGGCGGATTCTGCTCCGCGCGGAGCTCGCCGCCGACGAGTCCGTTCCCAGCGTCGCCGCTGTGTGGCCCTCGGCCGCCTGGCCGGAACGGGAAGTGTTCGACATGTTTGGCATCCGCTTCAGCGGCCACCCGGACCTGCGGCGGATTCTCCTGCCCGAGGACTGGACCGGTCATCCACTGCGGAAGGACTATGACATCCGGGCGCAGGATCCGCAATGGATCGCCCGCCACCTGGAACTGCGTGTGCCCGATGCCGCGCCCAAGGAAGAGGCTCCCCATGAGTGACACCGTGCCAGCCGCCGCCGCGACCGGCCCCATCCTGAAAGAAGATGTGATGGTCCTGAACATGGGTCCCCAGCACCCGTCCACACACGGGGTGCTCCGGGTGATCCTGAAGCTGGACGGCGAAAAAATCGTAGACCTGGACTGCGACATCGGCTTCCTGCACCGGGGCATCGAGAAGATCGCCGAACACCGCTCCTACACCGGCGCCGCACCGTACATGGACCGGCTGGATTACATCGCCGCCGTATCCAACAACCTGGCTTACATCGGGGCCGTGGAAAAGCTCGCCGGCATCCAGGTGCCGCCCAAGGCGCAGTACGTCCGGGTCATCCTGACCGAACTGACCCGCATCGCCTCGCACCTGCTCTGGCTGGGGACCCACGCAATGGACATCGGCGCCCTCACCGTCTTCCTCTATTGTTTCCGCGAACGTGAAAATGTCCTGAACATCCTTGAGATGACCACCGGCGCCCGGCTGACCACCAACGCTTTCCGGGTCGGCGGGCTGGCCGCCGATATCCCCGATGGCTTCGTCGAGAAGACCCGCGCGTTCTGCGACCTGATCGGCGGCCGGATCGACGAGTATGAGGGCCTCCTGTCGGCCAACCGGATCTGGCTCTCCCGTACCCGGGGAATCGGCGTCATCACCGCCGGCGATGCCATCGCCATCGGCTTGTCGGGGCCGTCGCTGCGGGGTTCCGGGGTGCAATGGGACCTGCGCAAGGCCAAGCCCTACGAAGCCTACCCCAAGTTCGATTTCGACATCCCCACGGGCGCGAACGGCGACACCTACGACCGTTACAAGGTGCGCCTCGAGGAGATGCGCCAGTCGCAGCGGATCATCCGGCAGGCCCTCGACGGCATTCCCGAGGGGGACTTCCGCGCGAAGGTGCCGCGGGTCCTCAAGCCGCCCGCCGGCGAGGTGTACCACTCCATCGAGGCGCCCAAGGGCGAGCTGGGCTTCTATCTCGTCAGTGACGGTTCGGCGAACCCCTACCGTGTCCGCATCAAGGGGCCGTCGTTCTTCAACCTGCAGGCGATGCGCCGACTGTGCGTCGGCCACTTCGTCGCCGACGTGGTGGCCATCATCGGCACGCTGGACATCGTCCTCGGCGAAATCGACCGTTAACCTCACGGGGAAACTGGCCCATGCTGGAACTGTTTAAGCCCTACACCGAAGAACTGGTCAAGATCGTCATCCTGCTGGCTCTGGTCTCGCTGGCCATCGCCTACCTGACCTGGCTGGAGCGAAAGGTCATCGGGCACATCCAGTCGCGACTCGGCCCCATGCGGGTCGGCTGGCACGGCCTGCTCCAACCCATCGCCGACGGGATCAAGTTCATCATCAAGGAAGACATCATCCCGGCCAAGGCCGACCGGTTCGGCTTCATCCTGGCGCCCCTGCTGGCCTTCATCCCGGCGTTCATCGTCTTCGCCCTGATCCCCTTCGACGGCCCGCAGGCTTTCACCGTCGGCGGCCGGACCTACAGCGGCTACGTGGCCGACGTCGACATCGCGCTGCTGTTCGTCATGGCCATCACCTCCATCTGCGTGCTGGGCCTGATCGTGGGCGGCTGGGCCTCGAACAGCAAATACCCGCTGCTCGGCGCGCTCCGGTCGGTGGCCCAGCTGGTCAGTTACGAGATCCCCATGGGTCTGTCCGTCATGGGCGTTGTGCTGATGGCCGGCTCCCTGAGCCTCGTGCAGATCGTACAGGCTCAGGAACGGCTCGGCTGGTGGTTCTTCCTGCCGCAGCTCGTGGGCTTCGTGATCTATTTCATCTGCGGCGTGGCCGAAACCAACCGCAACCCCTTCGACCTGCCCGAAGCCGAGGCCGAACTGGTGGGCGGGTACCACACCGAGTACAGCGGCTTCCGCTTCGCCCTCTTCTTCCTGGCCGAGTACGCCAACATGATCACCATCTCGGCGGTGGCCGCCACCCTGTTCCTGGGCGGCTGGCTGATGCCGTTCCCCTCGTTGCTCGCGCCCTACCTGTCCTGGGTGCCGGGCATCGTGTGGTTCTCGCTCAAAGTGTTCGTCTTCCTCTTCCTGTATCTGTGGTTCCGGGGCACGTTTCCCCGGTACCGCTTCGATCAGCTGATGGGGATCATGTGGAAGATCCTGCTGCCGGTCGCCATCGCCAACATCCTGGTCACCGCCGGGGTGATGCTGTATCTCAACCGATGACCGGGAGGACGCGCGCCATGACTCCTGTCGCCCAGCTGGTCAAGAAGATCCTCTTTGTCGACCTGTTCCAGGGGCTGGCCATCACCATCCGGGAGATGTTCACCCCCGCGATCACCGAGCAGTATCCGCGGCGGCGCTCCCACGTGTACGAGCGGTTTCGGGGTGAACCGCGCATGGGCGTGGACGCCGATGGCAAGACGCTGTGCATCGCCTGCAACCTCTGTGCCCAGGTCTGCCCGGAGAACTGCATCACGGTGAAGCGGGAGAAGAATCCGGAGACGAAAAAATTCGAGCTGACCGGTTACGTGTTCGACATGCGGCGGTGCATGTTCTGCGGCTTCTGCGAGGAGATCTGCCCCACCAACTGCATTCAGTTGACCCCCGCTTACGAGTTGGCCCGATACGATGTCCGGGACTTCGTCCTGGAGCTGCCGGCACTGGAGCGGGGCATGGACAAGACCCACTATCGGAAGTGAAGGGAGCGCCATGGAAACGCTAATTTTCTGGAGCCTGAGCGGACTGATCGTGCTGTTCGCCCTGCTGGTGATCAGCGCCAAGAATCCGGTCCACAGCGCCATCTTCCTGGTGGGCACCCTGTTGTTCATGGCCGGGCTCTACATCCTCCTCGACGCGGAGTTCATCGTCGGCGTGCAGGTCATTGTCTACGTGGGCGGAATTACCGTGCTGTACCTGTTCGTGATCTCGCTCATCGTCCTCAAGCGCATCCCGCTGGAAAGCACCTTGAACCGGCAGTGGCCGGCGGCGGTCATCGCCGGCCTCGCGGTGATGGTGGAAGTGGCGTTCTTCCTCCTGAAGGGCGACCTGTTCTTCCAGGTGTTCGAGAAGAAAAAAATGATCTACGGCACCGGCGAAACGGCGGCTATCGGCCGGGCCCTCTACGGGCCTTACGTCTTCCCCTTCGAGATCGCCACCGTGTTGCTGCTGCTGGCCATCATCGGCGCCGTGCTCATGAGTCGGAAGCCGGAGCGCGATCAGACCCCGGAGTCATAATCATGGAGATCTACAATTTTCTTGCCGTCAGCACCATCGTGTTCACCATCGGCCTGATCGGCGTGCTGGTGCGGCGCAACATCATGATCATTCTCATGTCGCTGGAGCTGATGCTCAACGCGGTCAACCTCAACCTGGTGGCGTTCTCGCGGCTGTGGGGCGGCGTGGTGGGCCACGTCTTCGTCATCTTCGTGATCACGGTGGCGGCGGCCGAGGCCGCAGTGGGCCTGGCCATCGTCATCGCCGTTTACCGGCACCGCGAGTCCATCAACATCGACGACATGAACCTGCTGAAATGGTGATCACCCTGGAGGCGGAGCTACCCACATGAATGGTCCCATTCCCTACTTGTGGCTCATTCCCCTGCTGCCCCTGGCCGGCTTTGCGGTGAACGGGCTGTACGGGCTGATCACCCAGCGGGTCTGGGGGCGCAAGCCGAACCGTTACCTCGTCGCCACCCTGGCCTGCGGGCTGGTGCTGGCGACATTCCTGCTCGGCCTTGCCGCCTGCTACGAGCTGGCCCGGCTCCCGGCGGAGGAGCGGTCGGTGGAGCAGCTCGTCTTCCACTGGATTCACGGCGGCGACGTCACCACCACCGGTTACGGTGCCGGCGCCGTGGCGTCCGGCACGTTTCCGTTCCAGGTCGAGTGGGCGATCCTGCTGGATCCCCTGTCGGCGGTCATGCTGCTGGTGGTCACCGGCGTGGGATTCCTCATTCACGTGTTCGCGGTCGGCTACATGTGGGCGGACACCGGGTTCTACCGCTTTTTCAGCTACATGAACCTGTTCATGTTTGCCATGCTCGTCCTCGTGCTGGGCAACAACTACCTGATGATGTTCCTCGGCTGGGAAGGCGTCGGGTTCTGCTCCTACGCCCTCATCGGCTTCTACTTTCACAAGAAAAGCGCCGGCGATGCCGGCAAGAAGGCATTCGTGGTCAACCGGGTCGGTGACTACGGCTTCATGGTGGGCGTCCTGCTGCTGTTTGCCACCTTCGGCACCTTCAACTACGGCCGACTGACCGGCCTGGTCAAGGATCTCCCCGCCGAAGCCCACTTCGGCGTCCTCTCGGCCATCACCCTGCTGTTCTTCATCGGCGCCTGCGGCAAGAGCGCCCAGATCCCGCTCTACGTCTGGTTGCCCGACGCCATGGAGGGTCCCACGCCGGTCTCCGCCCTGATCCACGCCGCCACCATGGTCACGGCGGGCGTGTACATGGTGACCCGAAGCAACTTCCTGTTCACGCGCGCACCGGTGTCGCTGGAGATGGTGGGCTTTGTCGGCGTGACCACCGCGTTGGCCGCCGCCCTGATGGCCCTGTTCCAGCGCGACATCAAGCGGGTGCTCGCCTACTCGACCATCTCCCAGCTCGGCTACATGTTCGCCGCGCTGGGCGTAGCCGCCTTCGCCGCCGGGATCATGCACCTGATGACTCACGCCTTCTTCAAGGCACTGCTCTTTCTCGGCGCCGGCAGCATTATCCACGCCCTGCACCACGAACAGGACATGCAGCGCATGGGCAACCTGCGGCGGCACATGCCGATGACGTTCGCCACGATGATGATGGCCTACCTGGCCATCTGCGGCATCTTTCCCTTCTCGGGATTCTTCTCCAAGGACGAAATTCTCTGGCGGTCGTTCGCCAGCGGCCATTACATCTTCTACGGCCTTGGGCTGGCTGCGGCCGGCCTGACTGCGTTCTACATGACCCGCTTGATGGTGCTGACGTTTTTTTCGACCGAACGGATCACCCCCGAGGCCAAGCACCATCTGCACGAATCCCCGGCGGTCATGACCCTGCCCCTCATGGCGTTGGCGGTGCTGTCGGTCGCCGGCGGCTGGATGGGTTTACCGGCCTGGCTCGGCGCCAACACCTTCGAACACTGGCTGGAACCGGTCTTCCGTCATGCCATCCGGCCGGAGACGCCCCACTTCTCCCACGGCTTCGAATTCGCCATGGCCATGGGTTCGGTGGCGGTGGCCGTCATCGGCATCGGCCTGGCGTATCTGGTGTACCAGAAGCACGGGGTGGTGCCCGACCAGGAGATGACCTGGGGCCGGCTGTGGCGGGCGCTGTACCACAAGTTCTACGTCGACGAGCTGTACGACGCACTCATCATCAAACCCTGCAAGGGACTGGGCAACCTGCTGGCCGCGTTCGACCTGTCGGTCATCGACGGCTTCGTCAACGGCACAGCCGCCGCGACCCGCGGCTCGGCCACTGTTTCCGGGTGGTTCGACAAATACGTCGTGGACGGACTGGTGAACCTGCAGGCGTGGATTGTCCAGAACATCAGCAACATCCTGCGCCGGCTGCAGACGGGTGTTGCGCCCAATTACGCCCTGGCCATCGTGCTGGGGATCGTGATCCTGTCCTGCCTTTACATTTTCCGCTAGGAGACGGCTCATGGAGATTCTGGGAATACCCATCCTGAACGCGGTGACCTACCTCCCCCTGATCGGCCTGGTCGTCATCCTGCTCGTCCCGCGCGGCCGAGACACCCTCATCAAGTGGATCGCCAACATCACCGGCTTCCTCGGCTTTCTGATCTCCGTCCCCCTGATCCTGAACTGGGACAGCCCCGTAGTGACGGCCCAGATGAAGCATGGCATGCGCTATGGGATCGACGTCCCCTGGATCCAATCCATCGGCGCCCGGTACATGTTCGGCATCGACGGCATCAGCCTGCTGCTGGTTCTCCTGACCACCCTGCTGGGCTTCGTGGCGATCCTGTCGTCCTGGAGCGCCATCACGGTCCGGGTGAAGGAATACTACGCGTACATGCTGCTGCTGCAGACGGGCATGTTGGGCGTGTTCATGGCCACGGATTTCTTCCTCTTCTATGTTTTCTGGGAAGTGATGCTCGTGCCGATGTATTTTCTCATCGGCGTATGGGGCGGCGAACGGAAGCTGTACGCCGCCATCAAATTCTTCCTCTACACACTGCTGGGATCGGTGGTGATGCTGCTGGCGATCCTGGCGCTCTACTTCAAGTACATCGCGGTCTACGGCTGGGAGAACCGGACCTTCAGCTACTTCCGGTTCCTCGAGATGGGCCTGGATCCGTCGTTCCAGTTCTGGGCCTTCCTCGCCTTCTTCCTGGCGTTCGCCATCAAGGTGCCCATGTTCCCCTTCCACACGTGGCTGCCCGACGCCCACGTCGAAGCGCCCACCGCCGGTTCGGTGATCCTGGCCGGCGTCCTCCTGAAGATGGGCACCTACGGTTTTGTCCGCTTCTCCATGCCGCTGTTCCCACAGGCCACCCGCGAGTTCACCCCCTGGCTGATGGTGCTCTGCATCATCGGCGTGATCTACGGCGCCCTGGTGGCGATGATGCAGAAAGACATGAAGAAGCTCGTGGCATACTCCTCGGTGAGCCACCTGGGCTTCACCATGCTGGGCGTTTTCGCCGCCACCCAGATCGGCATCCAGGGGGGCGTGATCCAGATGATCAACCACGGCATCTCCACGGGCGCGCTGTTCTTGATCGTCGGCATCGTGTACGAACGGCGCCACACCCGGCTCATCGCCGAGTACGGCGGGCTGAGCCACCACATGCCGATCTACGCGACGATCTTCCTCATCATGACCCTGTCGTCCATCGGCCTGCCGGGCCTCAACGGCTTCATCGGCGAGTTCATGATCCTGCAGGGCACATTCCAGGTGCCGGAGCTGCGGGTCTGGGCGATTCTGGCCGCCAGCGGCATCGTACTGGGCGCCGCTTACATGCTGTGGCTCTTCCAACGGGTGATGTTCGGCAAGTGCGAGAAGGAAGAAAACCGTCGGATGAAGGATCTGAACCTCCGCGAAGTGTGCACCTTCGTGCCGCTGATCATCCTGGCGGTCTGGATCGGCATCTTCCCGTCGTTCTGGTTGCGCTACCTGGACGCCCCGGCCAAGGCGGTGGTCGAGCGGATGCAGCTGACCGGGCGCACCATCTCCGCCCAGGTCGTCACTCCGGCCGTGCCGCCGGCGCCGTCCGCACCGGCGGTGGCCGCCGGACCGGCCGCACCGGTGGAGTAGGAGTCGATCGATGGAGTCGTTCATCGTTCCCCTCAGGGACCTGGTCACCGTCGCCCCGGCCATCATCCTGCTGGTGTGGAGCACCGCCATCCTCATCGGCCTGGTGTTCGTCCAGAGCGGCCGGCTGCACCGGACCGCCCCGTTTTACTTCGCCCTGATCGGCCTGGTCCTGGCGGGAGTCGCCTACTTCCAACTGGCCGGTATCTTTGCCAGCCTGCCTCATCCGGAGGGCGTCCATTACACCTTCAACCAGATGTACTCCCTGGACGGGCTCACCCTCTTCTTCCAGGGCGTCTTCCTGGCCGCCGGCTTTCTCACCGTGCTCATCTCCCAGCGCTTCCTGGACGAGGAGAACGCCACCTCGCCCGAATACTACGCCCTGGTTCTCCTCAGCGTCGCGGGCATGATGCTGCTGGCCGGCGCCGCCGACCTGATCACCCTGTACATCTGTCTCGAGTTCATGGCCATTTCCGTGTACATCCTGGTGGGCTACCTCAAGGCCCAGTCCCGGGCGACCGAGGCCTCGCTGAAATATTTCATCCTGGGTGCGTTTTCGTCCGCGCTGATCCTGTTCGGCATGTCGCTGGTGTTTGCGCTGACCGGCACCACGAACTTGGAGTCCATCCACGGCGCCCTGAAGAGCGTCGGCGACGGCGGCCAGCCGCTGCTGGTCCTGGCCCTGATCCTGTTCCTCGCCGGGCTCGGGTTCAAGATTGCAGCCGTGCCGTTCCACATGTGGTGCCCCGACGCCTACGAGGGCGCACCCACGCCCATCACCGCGTTCATTTCCGTCGCCCCCAAGGCCGCCGGCTTCGCCATCTTCATCCGCCTGTTCATGTTCCTGTTTCAGCCGCTGACGGCGGAGTACATCTCGCTCGTCGGACTGCTGAGCATCGTCACCATGACCATCGGCAACGTGCTGGCCGTGCGCCAAACCAACGTCAAGCGGCTGCTCGCCTACTCCAGCATCAGCCACGCGGGCTTCCTGCTCATGGGGCTGATGGTCCGCGAGTTTATCGGGCTGCAGGCCATCGGCGTCTACCTGGTGGGCTATCTCTTCATGAACCTCGGCGCCTTCGCGGTGATCACCTTCATGCGGCGCGAGCGGATCGGGGGCGAGGACATCGAGGATTTCTCCGGATTGATCCACGCTCACCCGGTCGTCGCCGCGGCCATGGCCGTGTTCCTGCTGTCGCTGGCGGGCATCCCGCCCACCGTCGGGTTCATCGCCAAATATTGGGTGTTCGGCGCCGTGATCAAGGCGTACGTCGCCACGATGGACCGGTTGTTCCTCTATGTGGCGGTGGCCGGCGCCCTGAACGCGGTGGTCGCCCTGTTCTACTATTTTCGGATCGTCAAGCGGATGTTCATGGGCGACGCCGTGACGCGGCCGCCCCTGGCCCTCGGCCTCCCCGCCCGGATCGCGCTCGGCCTGACCCTGGCTGGCACGCTGATCCTGGGGCTGTATCCCGATCCGGCAATCCGCTTCGCCGGCTGGATCCATATGACCTTCATCGGCTTCTACTGACATGGACGACCCCCGCCGGCCAACGCCCCAATTCCTCGATCTGCTCAGCGCCGGCACCATGATCCCGGCTTGCACCTTCGTCGCCTGGCTGATCTGGAAATGGTGTGCGTCCAACGGCTGGCTCGGCCCGCGGTGGGAAGTCTGGTTCATCCTCTTCGGCATCGGCACGGGTTTCTACAATTTCTTCCGGATGATCGGCCGGCATGGCCCCCCACCCGCCTGACCCGGATTTCGAGTCGATGCTCCGCCGGATCGGCGGCTGGGTCCCGGCGCTCACCGCAGGCGGCGCCGCGGCGGCGTTTCTCCTGGGGCAGGCCGATTTCGCGTGGGCGATGCTCTTGGGCGGTGCCGCGGCCTGGCTGGGGTATCACACCCACCGTCAGCTGGCGGACCACGCCGTCGCCCGGCGGCGGGTGCGTCACATCTGGCTCAAGGTCCTCCTGCGTTATGGTTTGATCCTCCTGCTGCTTTATGCTATGATCCGCTTCTCATTGTTCAACGCCGCGGGCTTCCTGATCGGACTGGCTGCGCCCGCAGCGGCCGTGCTGATGGAAGGTTGCGTGTACGTGATCCGGCATCTCCGGGGTGATTGAGTCCCATGGCGAGCGAGTACTGGCTGACCAAACTGCTGAACCAGGCGCTGGGCCCCGCACTCGTCTGGGCCGGCAACGCTGTCGGCCTCCCCTTCGCCCACCCGGAGGCGCCGATCCCCGACTACGTCGCCTACCTCCTGCTCGTGTTCAGCCTGCTGATCGCCGCCTCCCTCTGGCTGCGGCGCCACCTCAGCGTCGATAACCCGAACGGCTTCCAGCACGCCGTGGAACTCCTCGCCATCGGCGTGCGGGGCCTCATCGACTCCGTCATCGGCCCCCAGGGTCGCAAGTATCTCCCGTTCCACATTTCTTTGGGCCTCTTTATTTTTTGCTGCAACATCATCGGCATGGTCCCCGGTTTCGACTCGCCCACCAGCAACATCAACGTGACCGCCGGCTGCGCCATCGTCGTTTTTCTCCACTACAACATCATGGGTATCCGCGCCCACGGTTTCCTGCGTTACCTGAAGCACTTCCTCGGCCCCGTCATCTTCATCGCCCCGCTGATGCTCGTCGTGGAGATCCTGTCCCACCTGGCCCGGCCGTTCTCGCTGTCGGTCCGGCTGTTCGCCAACATCTTCGGCGAGCACATGATCCTGGCGGTGTTCACCGCGCTGCTGCCGTTCATCCTCCCCATGCCCATCCTGATGCTGTCGATCTTCACCAGCCTGGTGCAGGCGTTCGTCTTCGTCATTTTGTCCATCGTCTATACCTCGGGCGCCGTGGAACACGAGGAGCCGCACGGCCACGAGCCGGCGCCCGCGCACTGACTCTTGGAGCCGTCAAGCGGAACACCGTCATCGCAAGATTCAAGACTAAGGAGGACACCTTGAAGCGCAATGTCATTCTGATCGGGCTGCTGGGCCTGCTGGCGATCCTGTTCACCGCGCCCGCCCTGGCTGCCGAAGGGTCGGCCGAGGCGGGAGGCGCCGGCGGAAACTGGTATGTGTACCTGTCCTATTTCGCCATGGCCATCGCCACCTCGGTCTGCGCCATCAGCCAGAGCAAGGCGATCAGCGCGGCGTGCGACTCGGTGTCGCGCAACCCCGGCGCCGCCGACTCCATCCGCTTCTTCCTGATCCTCGGCCTGGTGCTGATCGAGTCGCTGGCCCTGTACACGCTGCTGATCATCTTCGCCAAGTAGGCGGCTGCGCCGCCTGCGTCCGCCTTCCGGAAATGCGCGTCCCCGCGCTTCCGGCTGCTTGACTGTGCCTCACCGCCGCCGGCGCCCCGCACGGGGAGCCGGCATTTTTTCACTCCCACCGCCGCAGGTCCTCGTTCCACGACCAGACGCGGACGCGCCCCGACATGGCCACGCTCACCGCAGCGTGGTCGCCCCAGTCATTGGCCAGGTACACGGCGCCGGGGCTGGCCCAGCGGCCGTCGGGACCCGCGTTGAGCTGGCTGCCCGGGAACGTCACCGGCCCCGGCGGCGGCTGGGTGGGGGCGTATGGCGGCCCCATCACCCCGGTGCAGTCGAAGCGGATGCCGCCCGGCAGCGTCCGCTCCGGCGCCAGCACCTCCCCCGGATCAAGCACCCGGTTCAGGTTGCGGTCCTCCTCCCACCAATAGCACCCGCGCCCGGCGTCGATCCGGAACCGGCACCGGCAATTCTGGACGACCCCCACGTACCGGGCCCGCATCATGTCGGAGGCCAGGCTGTGCGCCGCCCCCTCGAGCTGCACCCGCTGAATATGGCGCAGCAACTGCGGCACGCCGACGGCGGCGATGAGCGCAATCATCAGCACGCCGACAAGCAGCTCCAGAACGGAATACCCTCCCCGCCCCACGATGGTGACCATGCGACCCTCCTCAAACGTGCTATTCATACAAACGGATCGGTGCCAAGATTTCCGAAAATTTTTTGATTTTTTCTCTGAAAGGGTGTAATTAAACTCAGATGACAAGTTTGCGGATGTATGCTAGATTGTCCCCAACATCTAGAGTAGGCACGGAAACAGAGAGCGTTATGGTCGAGCGGGATGAGATTGTCGTTGCCGGGCTTTCCCACCAGGGCATGATTCGGAAGGACAATCAGGACAGCTATGGTTTCATCGAACCGGAAGCCGAGGAGCTGCTGAAGCGGCGGGGCCGCCTCTTCATCGTGGCCGACGGTCTCGGCGGCCACCGGGGCGGCCGGGTCGCCAGCAAGATGGCCGTGGATATCGTCGGCAAACTCTACTACACCTCCGACAAGGATCCCATCTACCCGGCCCTGCTCCATGCCCTTGACGTGGCCAACCGCTCCATCTTCGAGTCCAGCAGCAAGCACGAAGAGCTGCAGGGCATGGCCACCACCTGCACCGCCCTGGTGCTGCTGCCGCCGTACCTGTACATGGCCCACGTGGGTGACAGCCGGGCTTATCTTGTCCGCAACGGCATGATCAAGCAGCTCACCACCGACCACACCCTCGTGGAGGAGATGGTCAACAGCGGCATCATCAACCATGACGAAGCCCGCAGCCACCCTGACAGCCATATTCTCACCCGCAGTCTGGGGATCCTCCAGGCCGTGGAGATCGACATCCTTGAGCCCCCGCTGCGCATCCAGCCGGGCGATTCCCTGCTCATGTGCTCCGACGGCCTGACGGTCTACCTGGACGACCAGGAAATTCTCCAGGTGGTCAGCGGGAACACGCCGGAAAAAGCGTGTGAGACCCTTGTCGAAACGGCCAACGAGCGGGGCGGACGGGACAACGTCACCGTCGAGCTGGTCCACATCAAGACGCCGGGCGAAGCGCCGTCGGAGGCCGCCGAGAAAACCGAACCGCTCATTAGCCACACCGAGCGGCTGCTGGGCAGCCCCACACCGGCGGCGCTGCCGGTGCCGACGGACGCGCAGGAAGAGCGCGAGGAATCCGAGACGTACTGGGCCGTGCTGTTCTATGCGGCCTATCTGGCCTTCATGATTCTGTATTTCTATTTCTACTTCAACAAGTAGCCGCTCTTCGCTTTCTCGCGATCTTCAACCGACGCTGTCGGTTTATCGTCGCCCGTTCAAACGCCTTCGTTCAATCCCCTGTTATAGTGACGGTTAGTCGATTCGGTCGTTTCTCTGTAAGGACTTGTCTGGAGTCATTCATCCGATTAATTCAAATATTTGGTTCCGTTCTTTCAAAATATTGGATACAGCTCAGCACTGACAGAAACATGTATTATTATTTCTTTTGTTTTCATTGTTTTACGCATTCGTCCCTGGTTTGCTCTTCTGGCATGCATTTTGCTCCCTTTTATCCCGAATACGCATCGCGTATCCATCATTATCGCAGAGGAGGTTGTATGAACCACCTATCCAGGCTCCTGGTCCTCTCGCTGCTCTTGGCCTTTTTGGCCGTGAGCGCGATGGCCGAGGGGATCGAAGGTGTGGTCAAGGACAACACGGGCGGCGTCATCCCCGGCGTCACCGTGATCCTGACCAGCACGGACACTGGCGCCACCCGCCAGGCGTTGTCGGACGACAACGGATTCTACATTTTCACAAACCTCAGAATCGGCAATTACGAAATCAAGGCCGAACTCGAGGGCTTCCAGCCGGTCAAGATTACCGGCATCAAGCTGTCCGTCGGTGAAAACCTGAACTTCCCCGTGGTCATGACCGTCTCCGAAGTGACCACCGAAGTCGAGGTCCGCGCCGAAGTCGAGCAGGTGGAAACCACCACCTCCCAGCTCGACACCGTCATTGACGAGAAGCGCATCACCGACCTGCCGCTCAACGGCCGCAACCCGCTGAGCCTGATCTATCTGACCCCCGGCGTGGTCCAGGGCCAGACCGGCTATGCGTCCGCCAACGGCGGCCGCGAGCGCGGCAACAACTACCAGATCGACGGCATCGACAACAACTACACGCAGACCATCGGCAACACCGTGGACATCAATGTGGATGCCACCTCCGAGTTTCGCGTCGTGACGTCCAACCCGTCGGCCGAGTACGGCCGCGCGGGCGGCGCCATCATCGACGTGGTGACCAAGAGCGGCACCAACGAGTTCCACGGCGCAGCCTTCTACTTCCTGCGCTCCGAGAACTTCGACGCCAAGACCTGGGCCCAGAACCGGAACGACCTGGAAAAGGGCGACTTCAAGCGCCACCAGTACGGCGCCTCCATCGGCGGCCCCATCGTCAAGGACAAGGTGTTCTTCTTCTTCAACACCGAAATCCTGGACTACCGGGCCAGCGCGACCTCTTCCGGCGCAGTGCCTTATCCCTCCTGGGTGGCCGATAACGTCACCAACCCCGCCATCGCCCAGATCTTCTCCTTGTACCCGGCGCCGAACGGCGACGAAGTGATCCCCGGTGTCAGCGCCTACTACTACTGGGGTCAGCCCGACGTTCTCGACACCGAGCAGTACACCGCAAAGGTGGACTACAACTTCAATGAGGCCCACTCGTTCTCGTTCCGCTGGATCTACAACCACGGCGTGGACCCGGCCATCAACTCCCTGCCCACCTTCCAGGACGACCGGCCCTGGAACGGCAAGCAGCAGCAGTGGGGCGCTGACTGGACCTGGATCGTGTCCCCCACCATCGTCAATTCGTTCAAGCTCGGCTACTCCCGTGGCAACAACTCCTGGGTCCGCGAAACGATCGACGCCGACCTGGTGTTTGGCGGCTACGCCGTAGATCCCCAGACCTACTTCACCTCCTACACCGGCCTGTGGGGTTACGGCAGCGAGTATTCCACGCTGAACATGTACCAGGTGAAGGACACCGTCACCTGGACGCTGGGCACCCACGCCCTCAAGTTCGGCATGGACCTGCGCTGGAACCAGAACAACGGCGGTACCGGCTTCAACACGATCCCGGCCGTCTTCTTTGATGGCTGGCGCCACGGTGGCGACACCCTGGCCAACATCGCGGCCGGCACGGCTGACTACGTCAACCACGGCGTGTACAGCGACGGCACCACCTTCTCCACCGCCATTTCCGACTGGCGCGGCTGGCGGCAGAAGGAATGGGACTTCTTCGTCCAGGACGATTGGAAGATCCTGTCCAACCTGACCCTGAACATGGGTCTGCGCTGGGAATACAAGCCGGCTCCGTTCGACGTCAACAACATGGCGTCCAACGTGCTGGACCCCGTCGCCAACGGCTACCACATCGTCAACCAGAACAACTGGTTTGCTCCTGAAAACTGGGAAAACGGCGAATGGTGGAACCTGATTCCGTCCCAGTGGGTGGGCACGGGTTCCGACATCTTCATCGCCGGCCCCGACACCGGAATGGACCTGTACGATGCGCCCATGACCAACTGGGCGCCGCGTCTCGGCTTCTCCTGGGATCCGTTCGGTGACGGCAAGACCGCCATCCGCGGCGGCTACGGCATCAGCTTCGACCGCATCTTCGGCAACCTGCTCACCTGGAACACCTCCCAGCTGCCGTTCGGTGTGGCCAACTGGCTGGATGCGCGGCCCGGCGGCGGCTACGACGGCACCTATCCCAACAACGTCGGCTGGTATGGCAATGGCTATGACCTGCCCGAAGTGGAACTCCACCTGCCTGCCGAGACCTGGTACGAGATGGTGCTCTACAACTACAACTGGAGCACCCCGTACATCCAGACGTGGAACCTGTCGGCGCAGCGCGAGATCTGGCCCGGCAACATTCTGAACCTGACCTACGCCGGTTCCGCGGGCGTCAACATGCTGGCCCGGAACAACCCGAACCAGATGTTCCATCCCTCCGAGGCCACCATCCAGGGCCTGGCGGACAACCTGGGCGTCACCGCGTCCGTGCCGTGGTACGTGGTCGACTACAGCGTCCAGAACAGCCAGTGGTACCGCATTCACCACATCGACACCTATTGCCACTCCAACTACCACGCCTTCCAGGGCTCCTTCAGCCACCGGTTCCAGGACGGCCTGCAGTTCCAGGTCAACTACACCTGGTCCACGGCGTTTGACAACAACTCCGAGTCGGTGTACACCCTGGGTAACTCCAGCCCGTTCGCGTCCGATTACTACAACCTGAGCTATGACCGCGGCTACGCGGCGTTCGACGTGCGCCACGTGTTCAGCGGCAACTTCATCTACGAGCTGCCCTTCGGCCCCGGCAAATGGCTCGGCGGTGACGCCGAAGGCTGGCTGGCCCAGCTGATCGGCGGCTGGCAGATCAACGGCATCATGACCGCCAACAGCGGTTATCCTCTGGACTACAAGGTCGCCCGCGACACCCTCGGCACCGGCTACACCAACGCTCGTGGTCCGGCCCGTCCGAACGTCGTGACCTACGAGTTCAGCACCGATCCCGAGAACAACATCGTGGGTCCCACCGCGGCCAACTTCAGTTTCGCCTCCAGCGTGATCAACCTGCGCAACCCCCAGGGCGACTACTACCGCGGCAAGTTCCGTGGCCCCGGCTACTGGAACGTGGACTTCTCCCTGTTCAAGGACGTGAAGCTGCCGTGGTTCACCGCGGAAGGCTCCAAGCTCCAGCTCCGCGCCGAAGCGTTCAACCTGTTCAACCACACCAACTACGGCAACCCCAGCACCACGCTGACCAGCGTCAACCTGGGCAAGTCCTTTGCCGCCGGCGCCAACCGGCAGATCCAGTTCGGCCTGAAGTTCATCTTCTAGTCGGACCCGTTCGTCATCTCCAAGGGCCTTCCTTCGGGAGGGCCCTTTTTTTTATGATCGTAATTCGGAATCGTGCTCGAGGCTCGAGACTCGAGACTCGTTCCCGTAACGCGGATATCGGACCTGAGACCTGGGTGCTGGGACCTGGATCACAGGATCCAGTAATAATCCATCAACTCACCGACTCACCGATGTACCGATTCACCGATTCACCATCCGCAATGCCCAATGACAGATGTTCAATGAAAAATGAACACTGAAAACGATCCGTGACGAGCCCCCCCACACACATCACAGACCCCAGCCCCCAAGTTCCAGCACCCGGATCCCAGAACTCAGGTCCTAGGCCCGATATCCGCCCCCCGGCACACCGGACTGGCCCGTGCCACTGAAATACGCTATAATTAGCGGTCGCGGAGTGAAATTTTTCCGCTGCCACGCATCTTATATACAGTGTCACTTTGAACCAGGAGCGCACGCCATGCGACGCAACGCAATTCTAGCCCTGACGCTTGTGGCCGCCGGACTGACGGTTCTTGCCGGTTGTCCGGTGTTCGGCCAGGAGAAGAAACCGAAAAAGCAGAATCAGCAGGAGGAGTTGCAGGAGCACTACCGAAAATGGCTGGCCGAGGACGTCTATCACATCGTTTCTGAGGAAGAGAAGAGCGTCTTTCAGAAACTCACCACCGACGAGGAGCGGGACCAGTTCATCGAGCAGTTCTGGAAGCGGCGCGACCCGGATCCAAAAACGCCATACAACGAATTCAAGGAAGAGCACTACCGCCGCATCGCGTACGCCAACGAGCACTTCACCTGCGGCATCCCCGGCTGGAAGACCGACCGCGGCATGGTCTACATCAAGTACGGCCCCCCCGACCGCATCGACGACTACGTGTACGGCGCCGGCTACGACCGGCCGGCCTGGGAGGGCGGCGGCCAGACAAAGGTGTTCCCCACCCAGTACTGGGAATACCGGAACATTGAGGGGATCGGTAGCGACATCGAACTGGAGTTCGTCGACTCCACCGGCAGCAACCTGTACACCCTCGAGATGGACGTCAACAAGAAGGACATCCTCCTTCATGCCAGCTCGGGCGGGCGCACCATGGCCGAATTGCGCGGCGAGGCCAACGTGGCGGACCGGGTGTCCGGCCGCACGGACGCCGGCGACTCGACCAATCCGTACTACAAACTGCGCGAGAAGGACCGCCCCTTCGCCAAGTACGAACTGCTGGCCAACATGAGCAAGCCGCCCGAGATCAAGTACAAGGACCTCCGCTCCATCGTGGACACGCGGATCATGTATAATCTAGTCCCGTTCCAGGCCCGAGTGGACTACGTCAAGATTTCCGAACAGCAGGTCCTGGTGCCGGTGACGCTGCGCATCCTCAACGGCGACATCAGCTTCAAGGAGCGTTCGTTCGGCGTGTCCCGCGGCACGGTGAACATCTACGGCATCGTGACCACGGTGAGCGGCAACTTCGTCCAGGAGTTCGAGGACGACATTGTCCGCGACGCCAAGACCGACGAGCTGAAAGCCATTCAGCAGGATTACTCCTCGTATCAGAAGTTGGTCCTGCTGGCCCCCGGGCTCTACAAGCTGGGCCTCGTGGTGAAGGACCTGGAGAGCGGGCGCATCGGCATGCAGGAGCTGCGCCTCAACGTGCCCAGCTACCAGCCGGCCCAGTTGAACAGCTCCTCGATGATCATCGCCCGGCAGGTACAGAAGATCACCGATCCCGATTCCGATATCGGGCAGTTCGTGCTGGGTGACGTGAAGATCGTCCCCGAGTTCGAGAAGCGGTTCCAGGTGCGTGACCCCATGTGGGTGTATATGCAGGTGTACAGCATGGGCATCGACCAGAACCGCCTCCAACCCGACATCGAGCTGGAATACGTGGTGGAGCGCAACGGCGCGGAATTCGTCCGGTTCCAGGACCTGGCCGGCGAAACCTTCAAGTTCGTCTCCGGCGACCGCATCGTCATCACCGGACGCCTGCCGCTCCAGCGGTTCATCCCCGGACAGTACACGCTCCGGATCCGGGTCCACGACCGGATCTCCGGACAGGACATGGAACGGACCGAGCGGTTCGAGGTCACGTCCTGACCGCCAAAGGCACCCGGCGACATTTCCCTTCGTGACGGGTTGCCGGCCACCGGCCGTCGGCCCATCCGGCGGTCGGTCGAACCAACATTTCAAGAGGTAACGCGAGCCATGAGCGCCCGAAAGAAACAGCTGCGGCCCGATCCGGCCGCCCCGACGGTGGCGACGCCCGTCGACCTGAAGCCGGTGTCCGGCGAGGTACCCGAAGTGAAGGTGGTGGACCGCCGCTTCTGGGCGCAGCATCCGGACGGGACGGCCGGCGACGGGCCGCTGCCGGAACTCGATCTCAAGCCCACCTACGTCCAGGAGCTCGAGACCCGGCTGGCCGAGGTCAAGGCCCGGCACGCCGAAAGCGTCGAGGAGTTCCGCGCGGAGACTCGGCGCATCCAGGAGCGGCTCAGCCGCGAGATGGAGCGGCGCCTCGAAGAGGAGAAGGGGAAAATCCTGCTGGAGTTCGTCGACGTGCTGGACTCGCTGGACCTAGCGGCCGGCCACGCCCAGGGCCAGGCCGGCGCCGAGGCCATCCGCCAGGGGATCGAGCTGGTTCGGGACGGTCTCCGGCGCAAGCTGGAGCGCCTCGGCCTCGATCCCGTGGGCGCGCCGGGTGAAAGATTCGATCCGAACATCCATGAGGCGATCGGGGTGCGGACGGTGGCGGACGCCGCCGCCGATGACACCGTCGTGGCCGTCCACCAGGCAGGGTATCGCCTGGGTGACCGGCTCGTGCGGCCCGCCCGGGTGGAAGTGGGACGATACTCCGGCGACACGCCGGCCGTCTGACGCCCGGTTCTGCGCCGGCGCCTCCCCCCGATCATTCCGGCGGCTGATGCCGACGGAGCTTGGCCGTCAGCCGCTCCAGGCGGCCGGTTAGCCGTTCCCGCAGTCCGTCGGCATCCGGCCGGCGCCCGGCCTGTTCCAGATACCGTTCGCAGTGGGCGGCGGCCCGCGCATAATCCCGAAGTTCGTGCTCCTCATGGATGAGCACGAGCTCAAAGCAATCCGCCGCCTGGTCCGGCCGGTGTTCGCTCAGATGCAGCGCCAGCCGGTAGGCGGCCTCCAGATCGCCGGCCCGCTTGCAGAGCCGGGCCAGGGTGATTCCCAAGCCGACGTGACGCCGTCCCGCCACCTCGAGCGCTTCGCCATGGACTTCCCGCAGGCGGCGGAACTCCTCCAACCGACCGCGCTGGAGCTGGGCCCGCAGGAGGCACTCCAGTGCCCGTGGATCGCGGGGCAATTCCGCCGACAGGCGGATGTTGAGCGCGCCCACCAGCGCGGCCATACCCACGAGGTCCAGCCGGTTGTGGTGCATCACCCCCTCCAGCGGCACCGGATCGCGCTGGCGCAAGTACCGGAAGTACAGGTCCGGAATCTCCCAGCCGGGCAGGTCGCCCTCCCGATGGAAGCGCAGCGCCGCCTGTTCCAGATTCTGCAGGGTGCAGCTTCCGATGATGGGCCGCCAGTACCGTCGGGACGGGTGGAGGAGGTCCAGCACCGGCAACTCCCGCAGCCGCATGCCGTTGAGGACCAGCCGCGTCTGGAGGAGCGGCATGTCGTACGTCTTGCCGTTGAAACAGACGACGAGGTCGTGCGCCGCCAGCTCCGCCGCGATCCGCTCCAGGAACGGCTGCTCCCACCGCGGGTCCGGCAGGAAGTACTGGCGCACCTCCAGCTCTCCGTTCTGCCAGTCGGCCAGGCCCATGAGAAAAATCAGGGTGCCCGTGCCGCCCGCCAGACCGGTGGTCTCCGTGTCCAGCAGGAGCGGGCGGCCGGCGTAGCCGGTCTCGGGTCCGTCGAGCCCGGCCAGCCGGAGCAGATTGCCGCTGATGGGCCAGCCGGCCGCCAGCGGCACGTCACCGTGGCGATACGCCAGCGGGTAGCGCGTGATCCGGGGCGCCAGATCCGGCGGGCCCGCCTCATTCGCCGCCGACTCCGGCGCAGCGGGTGGAAGCGAACCCGGCCGGCCGGCCAACAGGTGTCGCAGCCTGTCTTTCCGATCCATGGGACAGAGTATACCGACAGCGCCTCGTGATTGGAAGCGCCGTCGATTTTCCATGCGTTCCAGCTATTCGCAACATCCCGCACAAAATCGTGTTACAATATGCCCGAATTCCGGCAGGAGATCGGCTATGGCAACACATCCGAAGGCCAGACCGGTGAAACAAGCGGGCCAGAAGCAAGTGAAAGCTGCTCGTCCTGCCCAAAAACAGGAGAAACCCAAGAAGCTTCCGCCGGCGAAACAGCCGGTGGCCGTTCAAAAGTCCCAGCCGGCCAAACCGGCGGTGACCGTGAAAAAGGACGCGCCGCCTGCCAAGAAGGCGGCACCGCCCCAAAAGAGCCAGTCGGTTAAATCGGCGTCGATCGTGAAGAAGGCCGTTCCGGCCGTCAAGAAGGCGGCGCCGCCTAAGAAAAGCCCGCCGGTGAAACCGGCGGCGGCAGCCAAAAAGGTTCAGCCGCTGAAGCCGGCGGCGATCAGCAAGAAGGTCGCTTCGGCCGCCAGCAAGGCCGCTCCGCCCAAACAGAGCCAGCCGGCAAAACCGGCGGCAATCGTGAAAAAGGCCGCTCCGGTCGTCAAGAAGACCGCGCCTCCCAAGAAGAGCCCGCCGCCTCGACCGGACCCGTCGCCGAAAACGGCGGGAACTAAGAAGCCGGCCGCGGTCACAGCCGGCAAGACGGAAAAACACAAGAAGAGCCAGTTTATGGAACAAGTGGAAAAACCGAAAAAAACTCCCGCCGCCAAGACCCCCAAACCGCCCCGGCTCACCGATGCCGAGAAGAAGAGCCAGGCCATCATGACGGAGTGGCGAAACGCCACCGCCGAAGTCCCCGAAGACGATTACAAACCGTACATCATCAACGGCGTCTTCAATGAGGACGACCTGATCAGCCACCCCGTATTCGGCAAGGGGAAAGTGGTCACGATCACCGGCATCGGCAAGATGGAGGTGCTGTTCGCCGACGGCGTCCGCCGGTTGATCTTCAACCGTCGAACCTGATCCAGTGGAACAACCGTCCGGCATCATCCCCCTGCCGGCGGTACGAGTAAAACAACGCGCCCCAACAGCAGGTGCACAGGACGGCGATGTCCGTGTGTTGAGACGGCACGCCGGCCCGCCGCAGCGCCGTCGCCACACAGGCGCTCAAGTTCAGGTGGACCCGGCCGTTCACCCGCCGGATGACCGCGCCGGTGAACTGCGCGGCGAACCGGTCGGCCAGGTCGTCCCCCACGGCGTAGCAGCACGCCTGGATGCCCGGTCCGATGGCTGCGCGGATGTCCGCCGGATTGCACTTCCAGTCGCAGACCATCCGCCGCACGGCGGCCCCGCAGATATCCGCGGCGGTTCCCCGCCAGCCGGAATGGATCGCCGCCGCCACCCGGCGGACGGGATCGACCAGGAGCACCGGCAGACAATCGGCGGTCTGGACAACCAGCGTGAGTCCGGCGGCGGCGGTGACGAGGGCGTCACCCACCGGGAGCGCGTCGTCGTGGAGCGGCGCCCCGTGTTCATCCAGCACCGTCCCCGCCGCCGGACGCGACACCCGGACCACCCGGGCGGAGTGCACCTGCTGCAGGGCCGCCCAATCGCCGCCCGCCGCCGCCCAGCCCGCGGCGCCGCCCCGCCGGGTGCCGAAGCCGTGTCGCACGGGCAGATCCCGAAAGAGTGTTGATTTCAAAAAGAGGCTGCTGTTAGTATAGTCGAAGTAATATGGCATTGCCTGTGGTGATTGACCCGGTGAACCTTGATGTCACATGAGTCATTATAGCCGCCATTCTGCTTTTGCCTCAACAGGGACGGCAGCGCGCCGGGTTGCCGCGCGGCGATGAGTCCCGGCGCCAACACTCGCCAAGGAGTTCCGCATGTCCATTGAAGATCAGTTGCGGGTCAGTCCCGACGCTCTCCGTTTCCGGTTCGACGGCCACCAGTTCCCGTGGAACTCCACCCAGGAACAGCCCCCCTGCACCACCATCATCGGCCAGGAGCGGGCGCTCCGGGCCATCCGGCTGGGCCTGGAGATGAAGAGCATCGGCTACAACGTGTTCGTCACCGGTCTGTCGGGCACCGGCAAGATGACCACCATTCAGTCGCTGCTGGCCGAGATCGACCGCTCCGGCCGGATCCCGGACGACCTGTGCTACGTCCACAACTTCCGCCATCCCGATTCCCCGCGCTGCCTCCACCTGCCGGCCGGCCACGGCAAGCTGCTGGAGAAGGAGATGAGCCGGCTGGTGGAATACTGCCTGGAGCACGTGCCGGAGATCCTCGAGAGCGATCAGTTCAAGAAGGAGCTGGACGGACTGCTGGAGCGCGCCCATGCCCGCGAGAAAGAGCTGATCCGCGGCTTCGAGAAAAAGGTGAACGAGCGCAGCTTCGCGTTGGTCCAGGTCCAGTACGGCACCATCCAGCGCCCCGAACTGATGCCGGTCATCGACGACAAGCCCGTGGCCATGGCCCAGCTGGAGCAGCAAGCCGACCAGGAGGAGTACCCCGCCGCCGAATTCGAGCGGATCAAGGCGGTGCACAAGGAACTGGCCCAGGAGATGGGCGAGCTGAGCAAGCAGCTCAAAGCGTTGCAGAAGGAGGTCCTCGAGACCCAAAGCAGCCTGGTCCGCGGTACGGTCCAGCCATTCATCGATGAGATCATCGGCGAAATCCGCACCCGTTTCCCCTGGGAGGAGGTGAAGGAATTCCTGGCCGACGTGCAAGCCGACATCCTCGACCGGATCGAGATCTTCAAGGAGAAGCAGGAGGACAAGTCGAACATCCTGAGCTTCCTCTCCGCGCCGAAGGAATCCGGCAACCCCTACCTGCCCTACATGATCAATGTGATCATTGACAACTCCGACCTCACCGGCGCCCCCATCATCATCGAGACCGTGCCCAGCTACCGCAACATCTTCGGCACCATCGAGAAAAGCGTTGAGCGCTCCGGCGCCATCCGGACGGATTTCATGCAGATCCGGGCTGGCTCCCTGCTGCGGGCCAACGGCGGTTATCTTGTGCTCAACGCGCGCGACGCCCTGATGGAGCCCGAGGTATACAAGAACCTGAAGCGGGCCCTCAAGTACAACAAAATGTCCATTCAGAGCTTCGACCCGTATCCGCTGCTGGCGTCATTCTACCTCACGCCCGAGCCCATCGACATCGACGTCAAGATCGTCATGATCGGGGATCGCGAGCTCTACCACATGCTGTATCAGCTGGACGAGGACTTCCGGAAGATTTTCAAGATCCTGGCGGATTTCGACTCGGTGATGAACAACACCACCGCCAACATCAACTGTTTCATTTCGCTGATGAGCAAGATCATCGACGAGGAAGACCTGCTCCACTTCGACCGCGAGGGCATCCTGGCCGTTCTGGAGCAGGCGGTCCGCATGGCCGGCCGCCGCACCAAGCTGACCACCCGCTTTTCCGACGTGGCCGATCTCATGCGCGAGGCCAGCCACTGGGCCGGTCGCGACCACCAGCCGCAAGTCAGCCGGAAGCATGTGGAGAAGGCCTACCAGGAGCGCGTCTTCCGTAGCAACCTCCCCGAGGAGAAACTGCAGGAGCTGATCGAGGACGGGATCATCCTCATCGATTCCGACGGCCGCCGAGTGGGCCAGGTGAACGGGCTGTCCGTCTACCAGTTGGGCTATTACTCGTTCGGCAAGCCCAGCCGGATCACCGCCGAGGTGTCGGTGGGCGATGACGGGGTGATCAACATCGAGCGCGAGGTGGGCCTATCCGGCATGACCCACGACAAGGGCGTGTTCATCATCAGCCACCTGCTCCGTTCCCGCTACACCACCGACAAGCCGCTGAGCATGAACGCCTCCATCTGCTTCGAGCAGTCGTACGGCGGCGTCGACGGCGACAGCGCGTCCTCCACTGAAGTGTACGCGCTGCTCTCCGCCCTGAGCAACCTGCCTCTCCGCCAGGACCTGGCGGTGACCGGTTCCGTGAATCAGAAGGGAATGATCCAGCCGGTGGGGGGCATCAACGAGAAGATCGAGGGGTTCTTCGACATCTGCGCCGCGCGTGGGCTGACCGGCACCCAGGGCGTGCTCATCCCGGTCCAGAACGTCGAGGATCTCATGCTTCGGGAACCCATCGTCAACGCGGTCCGCGAGGCCAAATTCCACATCTATGCCGTCGCCACCGTTGACGAAGGCATCGAGCTGCTCACCGGCGTGGTGGCCGGCGAGGCGGACGCGCAGGGTAACTGGACCGCCGGCTCGGTCAACGACCGCGTCAACCGCCGACTGCAGGAGTTCGCCGACACGCTGAAGCAGTACAAGCAGTGATCCGATCGCCATTCCATCTGGAGGACATCCATGATCTGCACGTTCGACCAACTCTTCGAGGCCGTCCGGAACCGGCCCCGGCGCACGCTGGCGGTTCCGTCCGCCGAAGGCGGCTCCATCGTGGCCGCCTGCGCCGAAGCTTACCGGGCGGGCATCTGCGACACGATTCTCATCGGCGATCCGGCCAAGCTCGACGCGCTGCGGCAAGCCCACGCCCGGGACTGCGACGGCCTGCGCGTCGAGGCCGAGCCCGATCCGGACCGGGCGGTGGCCCGCGCACTGACCCTGATTCGAGCGGGCGAAGCCAACCTGCTCATGAAGGGGAAGACCGACACCCCGACGCTGCTCAAGGCGGTCCTCGACGCCGACACGGGCCTGCGCACCGGTCGGGTGCTTAGCCATGTGGCGGTGGTGGCGATGCCGGCGTACCCCCGCCTGATGCTGTGGACCGACGGCGGCATCAACATCCGGCCCACCCTGGACGTGCGGCTGGACATGATCCGCAACGCCGCCGAGTTCGCCGGCAAACTCGGCGTGGCCGTTCCCAACGTCGCCCTGCTCTCGGCGATGGAGAAGATCAATCCCAAGATGGAGGAGACTCTGGATTACGAGCGGATCCTGAAGCTGCACCAGGACACCCCCGTGGCGCCGGCGACCATCGAGGGGCCCATTGCCATGGACGTGGCGCTGAGCGCCGAGTCGGCTCGCATCAAGGAGATCGACAGCCGCATCGCCGGCGTCGCCGACATCTTCGTGACGCCAGAGATCTCCGCCTGCAACATCGCCGTCAAGGCGCTGATCTACCTGGCCGGCGCCCAGGCCGCCGGCCTGGTGGTGGGCGCCCGCGTGCCCATCGTGCTGCTGAGCCGCAGCGACGACGCCGGAACCAAGCTCCGCTCCATCGCGCTCGGGGCGATCTGGGGCTGACGCACGGCCACCGCGCGTACCCGATTATCCGAATCGAGAGGATCACCGATGAAAATTCTGACCATCAATCCCGGTGGCGTATCCACCAAGGTCGCCCTCTATGAGGGGCGCACCCTGCTCTGGACGGAAGACATCCAGCACGCCGAGGCGGAGCTGAAGGGTTTTACCTCCGTGCTCGGCCAGTTCGAGTTCCGGCTCGGCGTGGTCCGGGCCAAACTGGCGGAGAAAGGCGTCGAACCGGGCCAGCTGGCGGCGTGCGTCGGCCGCGGCGGACTGTTCAAGCCGCTGCACGCCGGCACCTACCGCGTTGACGCCGCCATGCTTGATGACATTCGGCAAGGGCGCACGAAGGCCGATCATCCGTCGAACCTGGGCGCGCTGCTGGCCGAGGCGATCGCCTCGCCGTCGGGGATTCCGGCGTTCATCGTCGATCCCGTGTCGGTGGACGAGTTCGACCACGAAGCGCGGCTGACGGGTCTGCCCGGTCTGGAACGGCGCTCCCTCGTCCATGCCCTGAACGTGCGCGCCACCGCCTTTAAGGCCGCCGAGAAGCTGGGCCGCCGGCTGGCTGATCTGAACCTCGTGGTCGCCCATCTCGGCTCGGGCTTCAGCATCTGCCCCATCCGCGCCGGGCGGATCATCGACGTGAACAATGCCAACGACGGTGGTCCGTTCTCGCCACAGCGCACCGGCACGCTGCCGGTGACTCAACTGGTGGAGCTGGCCTACTCCGGCAAGTACCCCACGGCCAAGGCTCTGAACGACGCCCTGACCAAGAAGAGCGGCCTGCTGGCCCACCTGGGCACCCATGACCTGCGCGAAGTGGAGCGCCGGATCGACGCCGGCGACGCAACCGCCGAGCGGGTGCTGAGAGCCATGACTTATCAAATCGTGAAGGAAGTGGGCGCCATGAGCGCGGCGCTGGACGGCCACGTGGATGCCATTCTGGTCACCGGCGGCCTGGCTCATTCCAAGCGCCTGTCGGGCGAGCTGCAGCGGCGCCTGGAATGGATCGCCCCGGTGGAGGTGTTCGCCGGCGAGAACGAACTGGAATCGCTGGCCATGGGCGCCTGGCGGGTGTTGAGCGGTCAGGAGCAGCCGTCCGTTTACTAAAGCCTCAGTCCGCCGAAACAGCAACCGGCCGGAGCGTGGCTCCGGCCGGTTTGGTTTTTGCGGATCGCTAATCCGCGGTGCCGCTGCGGCTGGTCAGTTGATTTCCGAATACTCGGCATCGACCACATCATCGCGGCCGTTCTTGCCGTCGGTAGGGCCCGCCTGCGGCCCGGCCGACGGACCCCCGCCGGGACCGGCTCCGGGGCCAGCGCCGGAGCCGGGACTGCCCGCGGGTCCCGCGCCCGCCGAGGCCTGTTGATAGAGTTGCGTGGCGATTTGCTGCGTCAGGCTGTTGAGCCGGTCGCGCAGCGGCTCCAGACCCGCCGGATCCTGGCTACCCAGTTTGTCGCGGGACTCCTTCACCAGCTCCTGAGCCTGGCTGACCAGGGTGCCGTCGATCTTGGCGCTGTTTTCCCGGACCAGCTTGTCGAGGCTGTAGGTCAGACTGTCCACCTGGTTGCGGAGTTCGGCCTGCTCCCGGCGGCGCTTGTCGTCCGCCTCGAAAGACTGGGCGTTGCGGACCATCTGCTCGATCTCATCCTTGGCCAGCCCACTGGACGAGGTGATGGTGATCTTCTGCTCCTTGCCCGTGGCTTTGTCACGGGCGGATACGTTGAGGATCCCGTTGGCGTCGATATCAAACGTGACCTCGATCTGGGGGATGCCGCGGGGCGCCGGCGGGATGCCCACCAGGTGGAACTTGCCCAGGCTCTTGTTGTCCGTAGCCATGGCCCGCTCGCCTTGCAGGATGTGGATCTCCACCGAATCCTGACCGTCAGCGGCGGTGGTGAAGATCTCGGATTTCCGGGTGGGGATGGTGGTGTTGCGCTCGATCAGCCGGGTGAACACGCTGCCCAAAGTCTCGATGCCCAGCGACAGCGGGGTCACGTCGAGCAGGAGCACGTCCTTGACTTCGCCGCCCAGCACGCCGCCCTGGATGGCCGCGCCCACCGCGACGACCTCGTCGGGATTGACGCCCTTGCACGGTTCCTTGCCGAAGAACTCCTGGACCATCTGCTGCACCTTGGGGATCCGGATGGATCCGCCCACCAACACCACTTCGTGAATGTCGGACGGCTTCATCCCGGCGTCGGCCAGCGCCTGACGGCAGGGGGCCAGGGTGCGCTCCAGAATGTCGGCGATCATCTGCTCCAGCTTCGAGCGGCTCAGCTTCAGGTTGAGGTGCTTGGGGCCCGCCGCGTCGGCGGTGATGAACGGCAGGTTGATGTCCGTCTCCTGCATCGAGGAGAGTTCGATCTTCGCTTTCTCGGCGGCCTCCTTAAGCCGCTGCAGCGCCATCTTGTCACTGGACAGGTCGATGCCCTGGTCGCGCTTGAACTCGGTGATGAGCCACTCCATGATCCGCTGGTCGATGTTGTCCCCGCCCAGATGGGTGTCGCCGTTGGTCGACTTGACCTCGACCACGCCCTCGCCCACCTCGAGAATGCTGATGTCGAACGTGCCGCCACCGAAGTCGAAGACAGCGATGGTCTGGTCCTTCTTCTTGTCGAGTCCATAAGCCAGGGCGGCGGCCGTCGGCTCATTGATGATCCGGCGGACGTTGAGTCCCGCGATCTGGCCGGCCTCCTTGGTGGCCTGACGCTGAGAATCGTTGAAGTACGCCGGCACGGTGATCACCGCGTCGGTTATTTTTTCACCCAAATAATCCTCCGCGGCCTGGCGCAGCTTCTGCAGGATCATGGCGGAGATCTCCGGCGGCGAGTACAACTTGCCGTTGATGTCCACCCGGGCATCGCCGTTCTGACCCGCCGTCACCGCGTACGGCACCAGCTTGGTCTCTTGGCCCACCTCGCTGAATTTGCGGCCCATGAACCGCTTGATGGAAAAGACCGTGTTAGCCGGATTGGTGATGGCCTGGCGCTTGGCGATCTGCCCTACCAGGCGTTCATTGTCCTTGGTGAATGCGATGACCGAGGGCGTCAGGCGGCTGCCTTCCGAGTTTTGAATGACCACGGGATTGCCGCCTTCCATCACGCTGACCACCGAATTGGTTGTGCCTAAATCTATGCCGATGATTTTTCCCATGTCGACTTCTCTCCCTCATCAAAATGTCAGGTTCCTTTGTGCAAATAACCTGCCAAACCGGTACTTAGCCGAACTGTATTTTTTACAACAGGTTACCGCTTGGCCCCACAGGCCGTTCTAGGACAAAATGTCTCAAGTGGAGAATTTTTCACCGGTCGCTTCTCATTCTATGGCAGATCCTCTATAATCGGAAGCGTCAATCCGTGACGGAAAGCGGTTGCCATGTCCGATCAATACGATCCCTCGAATCTCGTGAATCTTCTGCGGACCCTTCAGGCGGAAGAGACCAGCCTGATCTTCCAGCTCGTGGCGGACCGCCTGGCCCACGACACCGGCAGCATCCTGCACGCGCTCGCCGGTACCGCCAGCCTGCTGGAGGAGAATCCGGCGGGAGACCAGCGATTGCTGGTCGTGGGTGTGCGTCGGGAAAGCCAGCGGCTGGAGCGCGCCATCGTGCGGCTGTTGGAATTTCTGCGCGGCCTCGATGCGGCACCGACGCGTTTTCGCCCTGCCGATGTGCTGGCATCGCTGGTGCAGGCAACGCAGCCTTATCTGCACGCGCAGGGTGTGCAACTGACTCTGGGCCGGCTCGGTCGGCGGGCGGTTCTCGTGGGACGCCCCGAGCTGTTCATGGAACTGGTCTGGAAGTTCGTGTCGGAGTGCACCGCCTGGGCCGACTCCACCGACGCGCGGCCCCGGCCGGAGGTCCGGATATGCTGGACCGACACCGCCGGCGGCGGCCACCTCCGGTTTCACACCCGCAAGGTGCGGATCCCCGACGAATTCCGGATGCTGATCGCCAAGTCACCGCGCTGTCGCGACATCCTGCTGCAATCGTTTCCAACACCGTGGCTGATCATGGCCGCCCTGATTGACCGGTTCCAAGGCCGCCTGCGCCTGCTGCGCCGGCCGCCGGCCGATTGGACCGTGACCCTGATCTTCAAAGGAGCTCCGCCGCACGATGAGTAACACGTTCGCCATCCTGGTGGTTGATGATGATGAGGCCTCCCGCGTCATGATGATCGAGGCCTTGCGTCGCTCCGGCTACCAGCTCCGCGGCGCCGACAGTGCCGAAGCGGCGCTGGCCCTGCTGGCGCGCGCTCCGGTGGACCTGGTCGTCACCGACGTGCGCATGGGCGGCATGAGCGGGATCGAACTGGTCCGGAAGATCACCGAACGCTATCCGGAAATCCTCGTGATCGTCGTGACCGCCTTCGGCAACAGCGCCGTCACCATCGATGCCATCCGCTCCGGGGCGTTTGATTTCATCTCCAAGCCGTTTCACCCTGACCGGCTGCGGCAGGTGGTCGCCAATGCCGTCGAGAAGCGGGGGCTTCTCCGCGAGGCGGAAACCCTGGAACCGGTGGATACACTCAAGAGCCACGCCAACCAACTCATCGGACAATCCGGCCGCATGATCGATGTATTCAAGCTCATCGGCCGCGTGGCCAACACCGAGAGCACCGTCCTGATCTGCGGCGAGAGCGGCACCGGCAAGGAGCTCGTCGCCCGGGCCATCCATGAAAACTCCTTCCGCCGCGAAAAACCCTTTCTGGCTATCAACTGCGGCGCGCTGCCCGAAACGCTGCTGGAGAGCGAGCTGTTCGGCTATGAGCGCGGCGCGTTCACCGGCGCCGACAAGACACACATCGGCATCTTCGAGGCGGTCCACGGCGGGACCTGCCTGCTGGACGAGATCGGGGAGATGCCTCTGGCCGTCCAGCCCAAACTGCTGCGGGTCCTGCAGGACGGCGAGATCCGACGGGTGGGTTCGACCCGCGAAATCCAGGTGGACGTCCGGATCCTGGCCGCCACCAACCGCCAGTTGGACACGCTGGCGGCCAAGGGCCTGTTCCGCGAGGATCTGTTTTACCGGCTCAACGTCGTCCGGCTCGAGCTGCCGCCCCTGCGCGATCGCAGCGGCGACATTCCGCTGCTGACGGACCATTTTCTGAACCGCTACATGATCCGCAACCGCCGCAAAGGGCTCTCGTTCAGCCACGACGCCCGGCAGGCACTGGAGACGTATCACTGGCCCGGCAACGTGCGCGAGCTGGAGAACGTCGTCGAGTCGGCGGCGACGCTCTCACCCACCAGTGTCATCGGACCGGACAGCCTGCCGCTTAAGGTCCGGACGGCCGGCTTTGAAGACTCTTTCATCGAACGGCAGGTCCCGGCCGCCGCATCCGGCCAGATCATCCCGCTGGCCGAAGTGGAGCGGCTTTACATCCTGCGGGTGCTCCGCCAGGTCAACGGCAACAAGTCCATGGCGGCGAGGTTGCTGGGGCTCGACCGGAAGACGCTCCGACTCAAATTGAAGCAGTATGGCTACGACGGGAGCGAGGATGAGAAAGAGTAGAACCGGTCGGCCAGGTCGAGCAGGAGTTCGTGATCGCGCAAACCGGCCACCAGGTTCTCGGGGATCCGTTCAAAGGTGTTGAAGGCACCGGACAAGGCGCCAGCCAGAAATCCGGTTGTGTCTGCATTGTCTCCGGCGTAGATCACGCTGGACACGGTCATGAGAAAGTCATCCGGATACTTCAGAAACGCGAACAGCGCCGCAAACAGTGTCTCCAGCACGCTGTAGCCGGTGCCCAGTTCCTCCAGCCCCTCCTCGATGCCGGTGTCCAGCAGCGACAGCACCCACAGGAGCATGTCCCGGAACGCGGGGTGGTGGCCGGCGATGCAGTCCGCCGTGGCCCGGACGGCACCGAGGAGCTCCCGGCTGTCGCGGCACAGGCAGATGTTTTTGAGCAGCAATCCGAAGCAGGCGCAGCCCGCCAACACCTTCGGTTCCACCAGGATGCCCCGGGCCAGGGCGGTGCTGTGGTGCACGATGGCGTCGTTGTCGGCGAAGTGGCGGATGACCAGCGGCGGCACGAATGCCAACGGCTTGCTCCCGTCGCGGTATCCGCCGGCTTCGAACCAGGGTCGGCCCCGCTGCAGCTGGCGGCACGCGGCCAGGATCGATCGCCCGGGAGTGATCCAGCTGTCCGTTTCGTACAACTGGAGCATGCCGGCCGCCACGCTGTCCACGTCCACGTCGCCGCACTCGAGCAGCGACTCCGCGGTCAGGATCAGGAGTTGGGTTTCATCGGTGTAGTGCCCCCGGCCCAGGGCGGCGTTGACATGCCCCTCCGGCGCGACGAGGTACGCTTCCGGGCGCTTTGGGAACAGCTCCCGCACGACCTGCGGATGCAGGAACTGGAACGGCATCCCCATGGCGTCGCCGATGGCGGCGCCAAGAAAGACCCCGCGCACGTGGTCCTGGCTAGGCGCGTCGTTCATGGGGACTCCTTGGGCGGCGTCACCTGGTAGATGGTCTCACCCGGTTTCGCGTACATCATTTTCCGTCGGATCTCGTCTTCGACCGTTGCGGGATCTTTCTGCAGCTTGTCCACCCGTTCTTTCAGCTGCTGGTTCTCCCGCTTCAGCCGGTCAACATCCTGCTGGAGCGCCTCAAAGCGGGCCTCTTTTTCGCGCAAACTCAGCCATCCCCGCCGCCCGAACAGCGACGCCACAATGAAGCCGAGGCAACACAGAATGATGGCGATGTACAGCAACTCGCGGATGACGGCGCGCTTCTTGACGGGCATGGCTCTTACACCCGCGGATCCCTTTGCTATAATCATACTGCGTCGACCCGCGGTTTGCAAGCCTGGGCGGCAACCGACGGGCCGGCTATTAGCGCGAGGAAGCCCATGACCGATGCCTGTGTGGTGCTCTGCACCGCCCCGGATCCCGCCGTCGCGGAAACCATCGCCGACCGTCTGGTGGCGGACCGGCTGGCCGCTTGCATCAACGTGCTGCCCGGAGTGGTTTCGATCTACACCTGGCAGGGTGCGCGGTGTCGCGACATCGAATGCCTGCTGGTTATCAAGACAACAGCCGCCGCCTATCCGGCGCTCGAGCGAACAATCCGGCAGATCCATCCGTACGAGGTGCCGGAGATCCTGCGGTTACACGTGGATGATGGCTGGGGCGCCTACCTGGATTGGATCAGCCGGTCGGTGGCGGTGCCGGTTGCTGGTACGGAATCTCCATCCGGATGATCCGGCGGTCCCGCTCGTCGTGAGGACGCACGCACCCGCCATGGGCCGCCGCGATGGCATGTAGCGCCCGGGCGGCAAATTCACGGCGCGGATCCACCAGCCGGGATGCGTCCAGCGGCGGCAACGCCTCCGAGGTGCCCAACCCCGACCCCTTGACCGCCGAGTCGGAAAATACGACAACCGCGCACGAGCCCGCACTGGCCAGTTCGATCCGGATTTCCCCGCCGCTTCCCTCCGCCAGCAATCGATCCCGGGCATCGAGCACGAACGTGAGCACAGCCAGAGTCAGCAGGACGGGATGGCCGGACACCACGTGCTCGACTTCTCCCGTCACGTGCAGCCGGATGCTGCGCTTGCTCAGATGATGGTCCAGCACCTTGTACACTTGCACGGCGCTTTGCTTGAGATCCATGGGCTCGAACACATCCAGATCGGTCCGGGTCAGGCTGTGGATGTTCTGGACCAGTTGATGCAACCGGCTCGTCACGTCGTTGAAATTGTGGGCGGCCTTCAGCAGGATGTCCTCACGTTGGATCGCCAGGGCCATCTGCGCATAACCGCTCAAGGAGGTCAGCGCATTGTTGAATTCGTGGATCAGCATCTGGGTGAGCTGGCTGAGGCAGAGCTGGTGGTACAGTCTGAGGAGCGGCGAACCGGAAAAATAGTCGATCGGGACTGCCTCGATGCGTTGAGTGTGCATGCGCTGACCGCGGCTTCGATATCGGACTCGGCATAATCAGTATATAATACAAGACAGATGGAACACAGCAGATTTCACCGGTCCCGGCTCTCCCGACGGGGCGTGTGGCGCGTCCGGATGGCCGTGGCTTGTGGCGGGTTGATCCTGCTGGGCATCGCCTGCCGGCAGGCGGCGCCCGGGCCGCCGGCGCCCAAGAGCGTGCCGCTGCGGGGAGGGATATGCCGGCTGGTCACACCCGTTGTCGCCACACTGGATCCGCTGTACGTCACCGACGTGTACGAAGCGACGATCATCGCCTGCCTGTTCAACGGACTGGTGCGATACGATGACGCACTGAACGTTCTACCCGACCTCGCGGAGGAGTGGCGAGTGTCGTCCGACGGACGCACCTACACATTCACCCTCCGCTCGGGAGTTCGATTCCACGACGGTTCCCCGCTGGAAATCGACGATGTTCTGCACACCTTCCGGCGCTGCCTGACCGCCGGCGGCCAGCCTGCCAGCAGCGGCGTGATCCTGGAGCGCCTCGTCGACCAGGAGTACATCGACGGCCGGCCCACCTTTCGCATCAGCGCCCGCGATGCCCGCACACTGGAAATCGTCCTGCGGCACGCCTATCCGGAATTTCTCAAAATCCTGGCCATGGACCAACTCCGCATCGTCCCCCGGCGGTATTTCCCACCGGACCGCAAAGTCGAGCAGCCGCCCTTCATCGGCACCGGTGCGTTCATGCTCGATGTGTTTCAGACCGATCGGATCGAATTGAAGCGTAACGACCATTTTCACCGATCGCCGCCTCACCTCGACCGGGTGCGCTTCACCGTGACATCCGAATATTCCAGCCGTCACAACCGCCGCCTCTTCGAGGCGGGCCAACTGGACGTCATGGACGCGTATTCAGGCACCCCAAACGACGGGTTCATGCCACAGGCGCAACGACTCATCCAGGCTCAACTGACCACTTCAATGCTGGTTTTGAACTGCCGGCGCCCCCCCACGGATGATCCATCCTTTCGCAAAGCGGTGTCGCTTGCATTCGATCGGACGGAATATCTCACGCACAGTCATCCGACGCTCAAGCCCACCGAATCCTTCCTGCCGGCGCGCATGTTCGGATTCAGTCCGCCCTCCGGACGATTTGCTTTCGACCCGTCGGCCGCCGCCATGCATTTGGAACGATCCCGCCATTCCGGCGGGGAAACGCCGACGCTGATCTACCTGGACTTCCAGCGTGAGCCGCAGTTTTTCAATCTGTTGACGGACACGGCTCGCCGGCTCGGATTTTCGCTCGCCTGCCGGGAGATCCCGTGGGCCGGTTTTCAGGAGGAAATTCGACGTGGCGACTTCAACATCACCATCATGGCCTGGACGGCCGACACCCCCATCGCCGAGCAGTACCTCGAGAGTCTGCTCCATTCCGATTCGCAACAGAACGTCGCCGGTTATCGCGATCCGGTCGTGGACGACCTCATCGACCGGCTCTACCGGGAGTCCAACCTCCATGCCAAGCTCCGGATCATCCAATCCATCGAGACCCGCCTGCAGGAAACCGTCCCCCTGATCCCGCTGGAGAGTTACGTGATGACTTATCTGCTGCAGCCCCACGTCCGGGGCGCCCGGCTGAATCCGTTCGGCATCTGTTCACTCAACCTGGAAGAGATCTGGTTCGATCCCGCGCCCCGGTAGGCCGATATGCAGATCCTCGATTCGCTGCGCCGCCGTTTCACCCGCGTTCACAACCGCTACTTGTTCTTGTCCTTCCTGATCCTCTTCATTGCCATGTTCCTGCTGGCCGTGTTCATCCGCTACCAGTTCCGCGACATCCTGCTGACGGAAACCCATGAGCGCGGCGAGGAATTTGAGAGGAATCTCAGGGCCACCTTCACCCCGCTGCTGGTGACCTATAACTACGCTTCCATTTACAGCTATCTGGAAACCATGGTCGAGCAGCAGAACATTCTCTATCTGGCCGTTTACGACAAAGAGCTGACGCTGGCGGCCTGCAACAACTACTATCGCGAGAACCAGGACGCGATCCTCCGAATCCGAGGCACAGACCTGAAGTACCTGCGGCAGACCGCGTTCACCGAGGGCCTGATCGTTCTGCCTGGCGGCCGGAAAAATTACGTGTTGGACATTCAGGCGCCCGTGTTCATCAAGCCTTCGACGGTCCGCTGGGGCATCCTCCACGCCGGCCTGTCGCTGGACAACATGTACGCCCACCTGCACGAGATTCACATCTTCATCCTGTTGTCGTTCCTCGTCGCCCTGGTTGTCACCTACCTCGGGCTGCAGCAGGTGGCCCGGATGATCCGGCGGCCCATGGACACCCTGCTGGCCGGTGCCCGCAGACTGGCCACGGGCGACCTGAACCATCATTTCGATCTGGCGGGCGCCAACGAATTCGGGACGCTGGCCCAGTCCTTCAACCAAATGGTGGCCGAGGTCCAGTTGCTCCAGAATCGCTTGGAAGAATGGAATCGGGAGCTGGAGCAGCGGGTGGCCGAACGCACCGCCGCGCTTCAGGAGACGCGACAGTTCCTGGAGAACGTCTTCAACTCGCTCGCCGAGTGCATCATCACCATTGATCGGAAGGGGATACTCACCTACGCCAACGCCCGCTTTTTTGAGATCTCCGGCTTCACGCGGGACGACCTGGGCAAACCGTTTTCCCGTCTGTTCCTCAATCGCGGCCTGCCCAAGATCAAGGCGTTCCGGACATTCGTCCGCTGCCGCCGCGGCGAAACCATCCGCTGGGAACAGGCGATGCTTTTCAATCGCCGCGAGCTGCTGCTGGAGCTGGCCGTCAGCCCCCTGCACAGCCTCACCGGACCGCCGCTGGGGCTGTTGGTCATCGGCCGCGACATCACCCGGCAACGCGAGATCGAGCAGCAGCTCCACCACGCGCGCAAAATGGAAATTATCGGCGGACTGGCGGGCAGCATCGCTCACGACTTCAACAACCTGCTGGGGGCCATCCTTCCCGCCGTGGAGCTGCTGAAACAGGACCTGCACGGGCCGGAAGACCGCCGGCGGATCGAGATCGTGGAGCACTCGGCGCACCGGGCCGCCGACCTCATCGCCCAGTTGCTGTCTGTCTCCCGGCAACGTGAGTTGCCGCTGATGCCGCTGGACCTGAACGAGATCGTCGAGTCCGTTCTGGCCACTCTCGCTTCAGTGCTGGCCCCCGATCTCCGCCTCCAGGTCCGGCTGGACAACGAGCCGGTCCAGATCCAAGGCAACCGGAGCATGCTGGAGCAGTTCCTGTCCGAGGTGCTGCTCCGGTCGCAGGCGCAACAGCCGCACGGCGGTGAAATCCTCCTGATCACAGACCGCTTCCAGCCCGACGACGGATTTCTCCGGCTGCATCCCGAAGTCCCGGTCGGCGATTACGTGCAGCTTCGCATCATGGACACGGTCACCGGCGTTGAGGAGCAATACTTCCACCAGCTCTATGATCCGTTCTTCACCGCGACCGGCGGCACGGCCGACGCGTCCATCAGCGACTCGCTGGTTTACGGTGCGATCAAAAAACACAACGGCTACATATTCTGGAACGCCCAGCCGGACCGTGGCACCACCATCCAGATCCTGCTTCCCGCACTGACGCCGGACGTGCCGTTCTCCGCGAACGCCAAGGGCCTGCTTGAGGTTGCCCCAACCATGCCGCGCGGACATGAGCGGGTGCTGGTGGTCGATGACGAAGACATGGTCCGAGAAGTCGCGCGGGATTTGTTGGCCGAGCTCGGTTACAATGTGGATTCCGTGTCCTCGGGTCAGGAAGCGGTGCGGATGATCGAGGCCGCCCCGGAGCGTTTTGACCTGATCATTCTGGACATGGTCATGCCCGGAATGGACGGGCTGGAGACCATCAGCTGTCTCCGGCGCATTCGGCCGGACTTGCGGGTGATCCTCGTCAGCGGCTATGACTCCGACGAGAAGATCCGTCGCGCGCTGCAGTCGGGATACGTGGAATTCATGCAAAAACCATACAAGATCAACGATCTGGCCACCCTGGTTCGGCGGATCCTCCAATCCGAAAAGCCGCCGCCGTCTAATCCGTGAGCCAGGTTTCCCAAAAGGCGGTCATGGCCTCGAACAGGTGAACCCGCGACTCCGGGCTCCGGATACTGTGCTCCATGAGCGGGTAGAGCATGAGTTGGAACGGCTTGCCTGCCTCGATCAGCCGTCGGGAGAGTTGAACCGTGTTCTGCAGATGCACATTGTCATCGGCCGTGCCGTGCACGAGGAAAAATCGTCCGGACAGCGTCGCGGCGAAGTGGACGGGTGAAGACTGGCGGTAGCCGTCCGGGTTGTGTTGCGGCAAATCCATATAACGTTCGGTGTAGATGGTGTCGTAATTGAGCCAGTCGGTGACCGGCGCAACAGCGACACCCGCCCGGAAGACGCCTGATGCCCGGGTCATCGCCAGACAGGTCATGTAACCGCCATAGCTCCAACCCCAGATGCCGATTCGCTGCGCATCCACAAACGGCAGCGTTTTGAGGTACTCCACCCCGATGAGCTGGTCATGGAGTTCCTGCTCACCCAACCGCCGATAGATCGCGTTCTCCCACGCCTTGCCTCTCCCGGCGGAGCCCCGGTTGTCCAGGCTGAACACCACGAAACCGCGTTGGGCCATGAGCTGATGCCACAGATAGTAGGCGCCCGCCCAGCTGTCGGTCACCACCTGGGCATGGGGTCCGCCATAAACATAAACCAGGACCGGATACCGCCGGGCGGCGTCGAAATTCGGCGGCTTCAGGATCCGGGCGTGGAGCTCGGCGCCGTCGGGGGCCCGGAGTATCAAATATTCCCAGCGCGAAAACCCGTACGGCGTCAGCAGCCCGGGGTCGGGACGCCGGAACGCTTTTCCTGACAGCGGCCACGCCAGCCGGCCGATGCGGAATTCCGGTGGCGATGCATCCGTGGAATATGCGTCCAGGTAGCGGGTCGCGTCGGGCGAGATCACGACGTCATGGGTGCCCGGCTCCGTAGTCAACCGTCGCGGCGGTCCGCCCTCCAGTCCCACCCGATAGAGATGGCGTTCCCGAACACTGTGTTCCGTCGCCGTGAAATAGACAATTCCCTGGGACTCATCCAGACCGTTCAGCTCGGTCACCATCCAGGCCCCCCGGGTGAGTCGCCCGATCAGGCGGCCATCCAGGTCGTACCGGTACAGATGCCGGAAACCGTCGCGTTCCGATCCCCAGATGAACTCTTGCCGCTGGCGGAGCGGGTACAACACGTCATGCACATTGACCCAGCAGGCATCCTGCTCGGTCAGGATGACCTGCCAGGTCGCCGCCGCCGGTAGCATCCGGACCAGCTCCAGGCGGTTTTGCCGCCGGTTGAGTTGCTGCACGAGCAGGTGCAACGAATCAGGCGTCCAGGCCACCCGCGGCAGATACACGTCCGGCACGCCCCCCACCGCCAGTTGTCGGAGCTCGCCGGTGTCGAGGCGATAGTGGAAGAGCGCCGCCACGGGATTGGTGCCGCCTGCCTTGGGGTACTTCTGGAGCGTGATGACAGGATGTTGGGGCAACCAGTCCACAAGCGGATACTCCGCCACGTTGGATTGATCGAGACGCAGGATCGCCACAGCGCGCGAATCGGGCGACCACCAGTAGCCTTGCCCAAGCGCAAACTCCTCCTGGTAGACCCAATCCACAACCCCGTAAGCCGCCACGCGACTGCCGTCGGTTGTCGCGGCCACTTCCCGACCCGTCTCGCGAAAGAGGATCCAGAAGTTGCCGTCCCGGACAAACGATATCTTCGCGCCGTCCGGGCTGTAGCGCACTTCGGACTCCGCCTCCGGGGTGGTCGTCCACCGGCGGATCGCGCCGCTCAACAACTCGGTCTCATAGATGTCCCCGCGATACAGGAAGAGCGCCCGGTCTCCACTGGGTGAGAAGATCACCCCCGCCACCGCGGCTTCCGGCGGCGCCTTGTGGGCGAGGTCCGCCAGACCCGACAGTTTCTGGATCAGCCGCTCCGGGTCCAGCGCCAGCCGGCTCTCGCCTGTGAGCGGATCCACCGCTTGATACACGCTGCGGCCGGTCGCCGGGTCTTTGACCCGGCAGACTAGTTCACGGCTGTCGGCCCGCCAGGCCGGCTGTTCAACCACGCGGGACAGAAAGGCTGGATTGTCGTAGATCTCCCGGACGGTGATGGGCCGGAATCCGGCGACCCGGGTCCAGGTCGCCAGACCGACGGTCATCACCCCCGCGACGACCACCACGTAAATCGCCCGATGTCGACGGTGCGCCATCCTGTCGCCTCCCCATGCTGGCTTGGGGGTGGGGTGCCCCCCTCAAATGCGGCTGAAATCGGCCACGGTGGTCTTGTCGCCCAGAAACGCTCCCTTGCCGATGGTCACCGCCTCACCCAGCACACAATTGCGCCCCACTGCGCTGTAGCGCAGGTAGGCGCCGCTCTTGAAGCGGCTGCCGCTCATGATCACCGAATCGCGGATCTGCACCCCTTCCTCGATCCGGCATTTTTCGCCGATCACGGCGTTCTCGATGACGACGTTGTCCTTGATCACGCACGACTCGTGAACAAAGGATTTCGCGTCCATCCGGCTCGACGCCGGCAGGCTGAGCGGTTTCGGTTCGAACAGGCCGAAAAATTTGGGCAGCGGCACGCGTCCGGACAGCACGTCGAAGTTGGCCTGCAAATAGCAGCAGGGATTGTCGATGTGGCACCAGTACTCGTCGGTTTTCTGGGCGATTATTTTGGCACCCTGCCCGATCAGCCCCGGGAACAGCTCGCGCTCCAGAGTGTAGTAGGTGTCGGCCGGAATGGCGTCCAGGATCTCCCGCTCCATGACGTAGACCCCCATGTTCACCCAATCGTCCTGAAGTTCGTGGTCGCGCGGTTTTTCAATGAAGCCGGTCACGCGGCCGGTCCGATTCTTGAGGATGACGCCGAGCCGTTCCGGCCGGGTTGACCGGCCCTCTACCAGCGTGACCAGGGCGCGGCGCTCGCGGTGGTGCGCGATGACCCGGCTCAGGTCCACCCCGGTCAGGATGTCACCGTTCAGCACCAGCGTAGGGCCGGTGATCAGCGGGGCGGCTGTGCGCAGCGCACCGGCGGTGCCCTGGGGCACGGCTTCCACCGTGTAATGGATGACCAGTCCGAAGTCGGAACCGTCGCCTAGCAACTCCTGAATATGGCGAGGCTGGTATGACAGGGACAGGATCACTTCCTTGATGCCGGCCTTCTTCAGCCGCTCCAGCTGGTAAAAAATGAACGGGATGTTGCCCACGGGCACGATGGGCTTCGGGGTGTTCGCGGTCAGGGGCAGCAGTTCCGAGCCTTTGCCGCCCGCCAGGATCAGTGCTTTCATGGTGTGGTGATTCCTCCAGCCAAACAGCGGCCGATTATACCCTGTCCGGCGTCGGGGAGCAGCGGAAATTTACAACAGGTAGCTGTCGTCTTCATCGTCCGGTTCCACGGGCGGCGGCGCGGGCGGAGACTGCGTGTTCCGCGACCAGCCGTCCTCCGGCGCCGGTCGCGGCGGACGAGGCCGGCCGGCGCGTCGCAAGTCAGGCGGTCCGGTCGGCCCCGGCAGGGCGGCGGCCAGTCGCACGGGATCGGAGTCGAAGAAATCAGCCAAAAACGCCGCTGCCAGCGACTGGCGCACCCGCTCGGGCGGCATGCCGGCGGTGTACTGGAACGCCCGACCGCTTTTTCGCCGTAGCACCAGGTTTTTCCGGTGGAGCTGATCCAGCATGGTCATCACCGTGGTGTAGGCCAGTGGAGGGGAATCAGGCAGCCGCGCCCGGATCTCGGCGACAGAGAGCGGACCGTCCCGCCACAAGATTTCCAGAATGCCGAACTCCCGTGGACCCGGCAGCCGGAAGCCTGCATCAGATGACCGACTCGTCTTTTTACGTCGCGGCGGCATCACAATGATTCTAACAACGCCCGAACCGGTTTGCAACGCGCCGTCGGCGGGTGCGTATGTTTTCACTTGTACCCGGGATCCAAATCCGCTAGATTAACGCTTCGCTTTTTTCTTTCAGGAGGTTGCCATGAGGAAGACGACTGCTGGATGGATGACCCTGCTGGCGCTGCTGGTGCTCACGGCCGGGGTGTGGGCGCAGTCCGAACAGCCGCCCGCGCCGAAGACCGAACCGGCACCCGCCGCCGATCACAGCAAGGAGATCCTGGTCAAGATGGGGACCCGCGTCGTGACCGTCGGCCAGATCGAGGCGGAGTTCGCCCGCATTCCGCCCCAATTCGTCAGCCATTTCAATGATCCCCAGCGGAAGAAGGATTATGTGCAGAACATCGTGGACCGCATGGTGTTCGCCGAGGAGGCCAAGGTCCAGGGGCTGATGGAGCGTGAGGACATCAAGGAAAAGATCAACTCTTACGCCGAGCGGATCCTATACACCGAATATCTGAAGACGGCCACCGACGGGCTTCAGGTGACCAGCGCCGAAGCGCGCGCATATTACGAGGCCAATCCGAACGAGTTCGTGACACCTGAACGCATCCACGCCCGGCATATCCTGGTGAAGTCGGAGGAGGAAGCCGGTACCGTCAAAGCCGAACTCGACAAGGGTGCCGACTGGAACGAACTGGCAAAGAAATATTCCGTGGACAAGAGCAACGCCGAGCGCGGCGGCGATCTCGGATTCTTCTCCCGCGGCCGCATGGTCAAGGAGTTCGAGGAAGCGGCGTTCACCATGAATCCGGGCGAGATCAAAGGACCGATCAAGACGCAGTTCGGATTCCACATCATCAAGCTGGAGGAAAAACAGGCGGCCCAGACGCAGGATTTCGCCCAGGCGGAAAAAGCCGTGACCAGCAAGCTGATGACCCAGAAACGTGAAGCCAAGCTCCAGGAGATCCGGAACCAACTGGGCACCAAATACGACGTGACGGTCAACTGGGACAAGGTCAACGACATCAAGGTGGGCAGCGGCGTCGCGGCCCCCGGCCGGCCGGGTTCGACGCCCACGCCGGTGCCCATCGGCCAGCGTCCGCGGACAGTGGTGCCGGCTGAGCAGCCGCCCGTCAAGAAATAATGCCGGTTCGATCCGTCGGTCTGACCGCCACGGTCATTCACGGCTTCACGATCTCTCATCCAACCGGGGGCGGACAATCCCGCCCCCGGTTTCGTATCGGTGTCTCCATCCTGGCGGCACTTTACCTGCTGTTCCTCCCGCCCGTGATACCAGCTGCGTCCGCGAGCGCCTTGTTCTCCGAAAACGGGCTGGGTGACCAGGTGGACTTCTGGGAGCAGGTGTTCACGCGCTGGGGCCAGAATCAGGTGCTGATCCACGACCGCCAGGATCTGCGCCTGGTTTACGAGATCATGCAGCTCGACGGCGACTATCTCCATGATCCGGCTGCCGCCAAGGCTCAGCAGCAGGCCGTCCGCTCGCGCCTGGAGCATTGGGAGGGGCTGTTGCGCCATGCTGCCGGTCGCATCGAGTCCGGCGCCCCACCGGATCCGGCGACGGCACGCATCCTGTCCGTTGTCGGCGGCAGGCTGGGTCGCCCGCCCGCCGCCGCGGAGTTGCGCGAGCTGGCCGGCCGGCTGCGGTCGCAGCGCGGCATCCGCGAAGAGTTTGCGGCCGGCTGGCGGCGCGCCGGGCGCTACTATCCGCACATGCAGACGATCTTCCGCGCCAACGGGATCCCCGAGGAGATTCTGGCGATCCCCTTCTTCGAGTCGTCGTTCCGGGAGGATTCCCGTTCCCGCAAGGGCGCCACGGGCGTATGGCAGTTCATCCGCTCCACCGGCCGCACGTTCCTCCGCGTCAACCGGCATCTCGATGAACGACTCGATCCCTTGCTCGCCACCTACGGCGCTGTCAAGTTTCTGCGGGACGCCCACGGCAAGCTGGGCAGCTGGCCGCTGGCGGTGATGGCCTACAACCACGGCACCAACGGCATTTTCCAGGCCCGGCAGCGGCTGGGTTCAGATCCGCTCACCATTATCCGCTACTACTCCTCGAACCAGTTCGGGTTCGCCTCGCGCAACTATTACTCTGAATTCCTGGCTTCGTTGCGGATCCTGCGGCAACCGGAACGCTACTTCCCCAACCTTGTCCAGGCGTCGCCCTGGGAGTTCCGCGAGATCCATCTCTCCCGCAGCGCCACCTTCGCCCAGCTGCAAAAACAGTACCGCGTCCCCGCCGGCGTCATGCTGGATTTCAATCCGGCCGTGATCCGGTCCCGGGCCACCGCCAAGCTGTCATTTCCCGCCGGTTTTCGCCTGAAGCTGCCGCCCGTCGAAATTCCGGGAACGACCGTGTCGGACGATGCCGCACCGATTGTCGCCACCGCCGCGCCGGCTGCGCCGGCTCCCGCCACGCCCGCCGGACCCGGGCCGAAAGTCCACCGCGTCCAGGCCGGTGAAACGCTGTATCGCATCGCGATGAACCACAAGGTGACGGTGGCCCAACTCCGCCAGTGGAACAAGCTGCCGGGCAACACCATCCGGGTGGGTCAGCGCCTGGTGGTTCAGCCCTGAGGCCGGATTTTCCGAGGTAACTTGGCGACTACAACCAGCGGACCGCCGAGGTCTTGAAGCTCAGGTAGACCTGGTCCCCGACCACCAACCGGTGCTCCTGCAGTGACCGCAGGGTGATCCGGGCCTCCAGACTGATCCCGCAATCCACCGTGATATCCGCCGCCTCGTCCTGCTGGCGCGTGGCGCGGATCGTTCCCCGCAACTGGTTGCGGGCGGTACCGTGAAGGGCCTCCCGGCTGACGACAATCTCGGTGGGAGGGATGTGCACCAGTCTGGGCGGCCGGGTGAACGGCAGAATTTCCAGGGTCACGTTCCCCGTTCGGAAGAAGAACTGCCGGTTCTCCATGCTGGCCGTGCCGCGCAGCACGTTGCGGGGATGATGCGGCACCAGCCGGCGCCCGACGATCTGGACGATCTCGTCCGTCAAACGGATCGCAATCTCCTCCTGGTGGGTCGTGAACGCCACCGCCGCGCCCCGTTCCCGGGCCTGCTCCAGCAGCACGTTTTCCAGCAGCTCCCGGTTGACGGGGTCCACGTCGGCGAAGGGCTCGTCGAGCAACAGGAATTGCGGCTCCATCGCCAGCACCCGGGCCAGGGCCACCCGACGCTTTTCTCCGCCCGACAGCCGGGTGGCACGTCGCTTCGCCAGCGCCTCCAGATTCAGCCGCCCGAGGACGCCGGCGACACGCGCGTGCGCCGCCCGCTGGGACAAGCCGGCGAGGCGCAATCCGTACGCCAGGTTGCGCTCCACCGAGAAGTCGAACAGAACCGGCTCCTGCGCCAGCAGCAGCAGGTCACGCGGCTGGTTGCGCCCCTGGAAAAAGGCGGCCGGCGGCGCCTCATCGTAACGAATGACCCCGCTGAAATCGCGCTCCAGCCCGGCCAGCAGCCGGAGAAACGTGGTTTTCCCGCTGCCGTTCTCTCCGAGGATGGCCAGGATGCGTCCGCCGGTGACGGCCAGTTGCGGCACGCGGAACAGCTCCGTTCCGTTGCGGCGGACGCCGACGTCAGCGAGCGTGATCCTAGACAGCACGGAACCTCCGGCGCAGGACGACGATCAAGGCGTTCAACGCCAGCGCCACCGCCAGCAGGATGAACCCGAGTCCGATCCCGAGAGCGAACTCACCCTTGCTGGTTTCCAGGGCGATGGCTGTGGTGATGTTCCGGGTGTAGCCGCGGATGTTGCCGCCGATCATCATCGCGCTGCCCACCTCCGAAATCGCCCGGCTCAGGGCGGAGAACACCGCTACGGCCAGCGGGATCCGGCAGTGGTGCAACAGCAGCCAGAACTGTTGGCGGTGACCCGCGCCCAGCGACCAGGCTTCCTCGCGCAGCCGGGGATCCGCTTGCTCCAGCGCCGCGCTGACCAAGGACACCAGCAGGGGGAGAATCAGCACCGTTTGACCGATGGCCATGGCGGTCGGCGTAAACAGCAGGCCCAGCGGGCCGAGAGGTCCCTGACGGAAGAGTGTCGCATACAGCAACAGGCCCACTACTACGGTGGGCACCGCCATGAGGGTCTGGCAGATCGTCAGGATGAGCCGGCGGCCGGGAAATCGACAGGTGCCGAGCACAAATCCGGCGGGCGCGGCGATCAGCGTGGCCGCCGTGATGGCCGCCAAACTGACCGTCAGCGAAATCCAGAGCGCGCTGTAGAGGTCGGCGTCACCCGTGACGATCAGCCGGAACGCCTTGGCCAGCGCCTCGCTCAAAAAATCCACACGCCCTTCCTCTGCCGCGGAATTTCCATCAGCCGGTCAGCCGCCGATGCGGGACATGGCCGACGTGCATTTCCACCCACCACCGATGCCCCCCGCCGGTCCGGCCGGCTTCTGGGCCACTGCCGACCGGAACACTCCGGCGAGCGCCTCGTCGTCGACGCCCCCTCGCAGCAGCCGGCGCAGGTCCACCTCCGCCTCGTGAAACAGGCAGGTGCGGAGCTTGCCATCCGGGGTCAGGCGGAGCCGGTTGCAGTGCCGGCAGAAATGGTCGGTCATGGGGCTGATCAGTCCGATCCGTCCGGCCGCGCCCCGAATCTGGAAGAGGCGGCCGGATACCGGTGCGCCCGCCGGATCATCCAGCGGCGCCAGTTCGTAGCGCTTACTGAGGATCTGGAGCACCTCCTCGCCCGGCACCAGTTGGGCGGAGTCCCAATAGGCGTGCCCCCCCACGGGCATCAATTCGATGAAGCGGACCTCGTAAGCGTGGTGCAGCGTCATGGCCGCAAAATCCGCGATCTCATCCAGGTTGACGCTCCGCATGGTGACCACGTTGAGCTTGACGGGATGCAGGCCGGCCGCCTCGGCCGCCCGGATGCCCTCAAGCACGTTCGTCAGGACGGGCTGGCGGGTGATGGTCGCAAACCGCTCCGGCCGCAACGTGTCCAGGCTGACATTGACCCGGTGGAGTCCGGCGGCCCGAAGCGCCGCCGCATAGTGCCCCAGCAATGCGCCGTTGGTCGTCAGGCTGAGGTCGGCGAGGTCGGGCAGCCGGGACAGCTCAGCCAGCAGGGACACCACGCCCCGGCGGACAAGGGGCTCCCCCCCGGTGACCCGGATTTTCCGTAGGCCCAGTGAAATGGCGATCCGCGCGCAGCGCAGAATGTCCTCGTAGGTCAGGATGTCCGCATGGTTCAGCAACGGGATGCCTTCCGTCGGCATGCAGTATTGGCAGCGGAAATTGCACCGGTCGGTGATCGAAATGCGAAGGTAATTGATGAGCCGGTTGTGATGGTCGGCTAGTGGCGTGGGTGCATGTGTCATCGTCCGTGTCCCCGGGCAGTATACTGGAAAGCCCCACCTGTTGCAACGTGGCCAGGTTGACGGCTCATACCGACAGCGGATCCCCGTTGGCACCGTGGGTCTGTTTCCAATATCATGATAGTCGGCGTCTGCAACCGCGGAGGCGGCATGAACAACGGAGACACCCTGGACCACGCCGCGAGCGTGTTCCAAAAGTCCCGATTCAATCTGGCGTTCACCGGCGCCGGTGTGTCGGTGGAATCGGGTCTGCCCGACTTCCGTTCCCCCGGCGGATTGTGGGATCGGTATGACGTGGCGGAATACGCCACGCTGACCGCGTTCCAGCGGCATCCCGAAAAGGTCTGGACATTCATCCACGAGCTCCTGGACGGCTACGGCGGCGTCCAGCCCAACGCCGGGCACCGGGCCATGGCGGCGCTGGAGGCAGCCGGCGCGCTCCATGCCGTGGTTACCCAGAACATCGACGGTCTGCACCAGGCCGCCGGCTCCCGCCGCGTGGTGGAGTTTCACGGCAGTCTGCGGCGGCTGGTCTGTCTCGGATGCGGGCGAATGTGCCCAACCGACGATCCGTCCGTGCGCGCCCTCCCCGTGCCGCGCTGCGCCTGCGGCCGCGTTTTCAAGCCGGATTTCGTGTTTTTCGGCGAGGCGATTCCCGCCGCGGCGCTGACGGACGCCTTCGCCTTGGCCCGTTCATGCGGGGTTCTGCTGGTGGCGGGCACGTCGGCCGAGGTGGCGCCCGCCAGCCTCATTCCATATGAGGCCAAGGCGGCCGGCGCCACGATTGTGGAGCTCAACGTCCGGCCCACGGCGCTCACCGACGGTCTGACCGATCACTTCATCGCCGGTCCATTCGCACACACCATGGTCGCGCTCGCTCGACGGATCACTGGATAATCCAAATCTCCCGCTGGAACGACGACAGGAACCGGCCGCCCTCGGGCGTCACCACCGCGATCTCCTCCACCGTGGCCACGCCGTGACCAGCGATGTGCACCCGCGGCTCCAGGGTGTAGACCTGCCCCGCCTCGATTTTCAGGTACGGGAGCTGTCCGTAGCGCTCCCAACGCGGACAGAGCAGACCGGCGCCATCGTGGGCCGAGCGACCCACCTGGTGCCCCAGCGCGTGCTTGAATTCGTCGAAACCACAGGCCATGATGTGATTGCGGGCGATCTCATCAATGCGCCAACCTTCCACTCCCGGCTTCAGGGCCTCGGCGGCACGAGTGATCGCGTCCACCACGGCGGCGAATCCCCGCCGGACGCTCTCCGGCGGTTCGTGCTCGCCTTCGCGCAGGACGTACCAGGTCCGCTGAAGGTCGGACACATAGTCGTCGATGCGCAACCCGAAATCCATGTTGATCACGTGCCCCCGCTCCACCGCCTTGTCGGTGGGCCCGGTGTGCGCCTCGCCATGGTCCGGCACGCCCGTGAACACGGCGGGGCAGTGCACCTCGTCCCAGGCCAGCTCGAAGCCCGCTTCCCGTACCCGCTGAAGGACGAACTCGTGGATCTGTCGTTCCGTCCGGCCCGGCCGGATGAAGCCGGTCACCGCCTGAAAGATCTTTTCGGCCTCGGTCACGGCGCGCTGGATACGGCGGACCTCCTCGGGCGATTTGCGGCCCCGCAGGGCCGCAATCAGGCGCTCCGAGGGCACCAGTCGGTTCGGATACGGCGTCCCTTCCAGGTATCGCAGCAACAGCAGGTACATGCCGTGGGACAGACCGTCGGCCATGACGTCGTCAGAGGAGTAATTGATGGCGATGGTGGCCGGATCCAGCTCGGCCAGCGTCTGCCGAAGTGCATCGCGCACCCCGCCCACGTAGGTGATCACCGTGGCGTAGTCGCCTCGCTTCTGAATCTCGGCTGCGTCCAAACTGCCGACGATGGCGATGGTCCGGCCGGTTCGGGTGATGATGAACGCGGAGGCCCAGGTATAGCCGGCGCCCACGACCAGCGGCCCGCATGGATCCATCGACGTGTGGGACTCGCGGCCGAAGATCAGCCAGGCGTCAATGTTCAACTCCTGCATGATGCCGATTGCTTGTTGGATTTTTTCACGAATCATTTACAAACTCGGCCTCCTTTGACTAAAATATCGCAAATGCTGTGCGCATGTTCGTTTGGGGACAACAGCAGGTTTCTACGACATCGACTCGTTTGTTGCATCCTTAGTATACGACACGAACCCCCTTTGTTTGGGCTGAAACCGCATCATCTTTGATTGGTATAAGGAGGAGCTGTGAAACGTTCAATCTGGTCCTGCCTGATCGTTCTGCTGGTTCTGGGCGCCTGGGTGCTGCCCGTGGACAAGAACGACTGGGAGGAAGTCAATTTCGTTTTCAATTCGTCCGTCCTCGTGGACGGGTTCCCGTCCATGCTCGAGGTGGCCGACCTTCTCAGCAAAAGCCCCGATCTCCATCTGCTGGTCGAAGGGCATTGCGATGTCGTGGGGTCCGACCGCTACAATGACCAGCTGGCCATCAAGCGGGCGACCGCGGTCCGCGACTTCCTGGTCAAATACGGCGCCCGCCCCGACCAGGTGGAAGTCGCCGGCAAAGGGAAACGCGAACCCAAGGCCGAGAACGAAACGCCTGAAGGCCGGTTCATCAACCGGCGCGTGGTGTTCACGTTGTACCGGATAAAGGACGGCGTGAAGGAAATCCTCAAGCGCGACGTGCCCATCAGCGGCGTGATCCAGCAGCTGCAGCAGGACACCTGCAAGGACAAGCTGGCCGAGCTGGGCCAGAAGCAGGACGCTATCCTGAACAAACTGGCGGACCTCGACAAGATCCTGGGCGAGCTCCAGCAGCTCAGGGATCGTCAGGCCCGGCTCGAGGACGAGCTCGCCCGGTTGCGGGAGCAGGCCAAACCGCTTCCGCCGCCGCTCCCGCCGCCGGTCCCGGCGGCGACGCCGGCCCTGGCCGAGGCGCCCGCCGCGCCACTGAAGATGGCGTGGGGCGACTTGGGATTGCTGGGCTTTGATCTGGGCGCCACCGAAGACGGCGACCTCACCGGCAGTGTGAGCGCCCGCTATTTCCACCGCTTCACCCCGAGCCTGGCGCTGCAAGGCCAGGGCGAGTACCTGCTGTATCCCGAGCGGCAGGAGTTCCAGTTCGACCTGGGCCTGGTTACGCGGTATAAGCGGTTCCAGGCGGGCGCGTTCGCCTCGCTCAAGCGCGTGGAGCTGGATGATTATGCCGACGGCGGCACCCTGGCCCAAGGCAGCGTGATCGCCGAGTACCTGTTCAACTGGGGCTCCGTCGGCGGGTTCGCCACCCAGGGCCTGCTTGGTGAGAGCGTGATCGACCGCGACTACATCTCGAACCACGTGTTCCGCGAAACCTACCTGAACACGCTGAACCAGTACGGCGTCACCGCCCAGGTGGACCTGCCGGCCCGGTTCATGCTTGAGGGGAACGTGGGCTACATCGACCGCGGCGAGCTGGCCAGCCGGGCAGGCGGGCTGGTGCGCCTGGTGCGGCCGTTGGGAGACAACTGGAGCTGGTTCGTCGAAGGCAGCTGGAACGAATCCATGCTCGGCGACGAAACCACCGGCCGTTACGCCGCCGGCATCCGCTACGGCGCCTGGAAGCAGCCGATCCGCGGCGAGGTGGCCGAGGTGGTGCCGGTGGATGTGCCCCGGCTCAAGTACGATGTCCGAACCCGGATGGCCCGCTCCGGCAACGACGTGCCCATCGCCAACGCCGGCCCCGACCAGATCGACGTGGAGGCCGGCCTGATCGCGTTAGACGGGACCGCATCCTACGATCCCGACGGCGACGCCATCGCCTTCCACTGGACCCAGGTTCAGGGGCCCGCCGTCTCGCTCGGCGGCGCGAATACCGCCACGCCGTCATTCACCGCCGAGGCCGGACATGTGTACGTCTTCCGGCTGCGTGTGACCGACACCGGCGCCGCCTATGCAGTGGATGACGTCGTGGTCACCACCCGGAAGATCGAAAACGTCGAGATCCTGTACTTTTTGGCCGACCCGGCGGTGATCAGCCCCGGCCAGCAGTCCCGTCTGAGCTGGAAGGTCCTGCACGCCGAGTCGGTGGAGATTGAAGGCATCGGCCCCGTGTCCATCGAAGGGTCCACCTATGTGGCGCCGGCGGCTACGCAGGAATACGTGCTGATCGCCCGCGCTCCGGGGCAGGAGGTCCGGGCTACTGTGGTCGTCACCGTCGCCGACGCGCAGATTCTGTTCTTCATCGCTGAACCCACCCAGATCAGTCCCGGCCAACAGTCCCGGTTGAGCTGGAAGGTGAGCAACGCCGCCGCGGTCCGCATCGAAGGCATCGGGGCGGTCCAGGCCGAGGGCAGCCTGATGGTCGCGCCCACGGCCAGCACCACCTACACGCTGATCGCCACCAGCAGCAGCGGCGCGGAGATTCTGGCCTATGCGGTCGTTCAGGTGATCACGCCCAACTCGCCGCCCGTCGCCTACGCCGGCTCCGATCAGATCAGTCGCCAGTTCGGCACCTACACTCTGGATGGCTCCACATCGTACGATCCCGACGGCGACCCGCTGACCTTCCTGTGGCAGCAGCTGGATGGGCCGGTCGTCACTCTGTCGGCCCCGACCAGCGCCGTCACCACCTTCGAAGTCACCGTCACTGGAACGTATGTTTTCAATCTCCAGGTTTTTGACGGCAAGGGCGGTGTCGCCAGCGACACGGTCCGGGTGACGGTCTACTGATCCATCGACCGAGCACCGACTGTATGCATGCCCGGCCCGGACTGGCCGGGCCGGGCTTTTTTACACGCAACTTTTCGCCGTCCGGTGCGATAATACAGTGGAATTTGATTTTGCGGAGGATTTGATGAAACAGAGCTTTCTCTTCTTCGGTCTGATGACCCTGCTGGTGACAGCGGCGGCAGCCGCCGACGCCCGCATCGCCATCGAAGGGATATTTCCGGACTCCGGCCCTCCCGGCACCACGGTGATTGTCAAGGGACGCGGGTTCACGCTCGGCGACGCCAATCGGGTGTGGGCCGAGAACATGAAAAATGTGTCGGCGCCCGGATTCGTGGAGTTCAACGGCGCCCGCGCCCGGCTCCTGCTCTGGCAGGACAATATGGCCGTGGTGATCGTTCCGGACCATGCCAATTCCGGCCCGGTGCGGCTGACCCTCAGCTCCGGCATCAGCGTCCAGGGCAACCATTTCGAGCTGACCGACGCCGCCGGCGTCAGCGCCGACGCCGCCGGCCGGAAGGACTACGCCTTTCTGGAGTCGGAGTCCGCCGGATTCTATCCCTCCCCCTACTACTACTACTACGGCTATAACCCCCGCGTGCTGGACGGCCGTTATACCCCACCCTACTGGGCCTATACCGGCGACGGCTGTCTGGATTTTTTCCTGGTCTCCGGGCCGATCCTGTCCACCTGCGGGCTCAACACCGGCCTCGACAACGTGATGTTTTTCCCACGGCGGTTCATGGGTGATTTCCGAACCCGCCACAATTGGTGGCGGAACGCAGTGCCCTACTACGACCAGGTGGGCAAGCAGAAGAAACCGTACAGCTTCCAGCAGTAAACCCGCCGGCCGACCGACTGATCATTCGGCCGGCAACGATACGGGCAGATCCAGCTCCACGCCGGTGCCGCGGCCGGGTTCCGACTGGACGCGGATCGCCCCCCCGTGCAGGGCCACGATCTTGTGGACCACGGCCAACCCCATCCCGGTGCCGCCAGGTCGCGTCGTGAAAAACGGCGTAAAGATGCGTCCCAACGCCTTGGCGTCGATGCCCGGCCCGGTATCCTCGATCCACACCCGGACCAGCTGGCCCGACAGAGCCTCCAACCGAACCTCCACCCGTTTCACAGCCGACTTCTCCATCGCCTGGACCGCATTGAGCAGCAGGTTGTGCATCGCTTTCTTCAGCAGATGCTCTTCGCCCGAAACCAAGCAGGGAATCAGCTGGCGGCGGAATTCGATGTCGGGATGGCGCTCGGCGAACAAGTCCATCTGCTCGGCGATCACCCCATCCAGCGCAACCGGCCGGTGCTCCAGAGGCATCGGCCGGGCATATTCCAGAAAGTCGGTGATCACCCGGGCCATCTCCTCCACCTCCTGAACCAGCGCGGCGGCTCGTTTCTGTTCCGCGCCCGGCCGGGCGTTGCCCAACAGCATCTGGGCATAACCGCTGATGGTGGACAGTGCGTTCTTGAGCTCGTGCGCGATGCCCGCCGCCATCTCGCCCTGGGCGGCCAGGTTCTCCTGCAGGCGCAGGCGCTCCTGCAGCTGCATCGGCCCGGTGACGTCCTCGATCACGCCGACCACTCCCTCGGCGTCCCCCAGCGGGAACAGCGACAGGCTGACCGTCCGCTCCGGCTCCTCGCTGCCGGGCGCCGACATCTTCAGCAGACGGCGGGTGAGGCTCTGCTGGGCGCCCCATGCGGCATCGATCGCCGCGCAAATCTCCGGCTGATCCTGAAAGATCTCCCGATACGACTGGTTCGTGAAGGCCACCCGGCGACGGCCCAGCAGCTCCTCGAGGGCGGGATTGCACTCCTGGAAGATGCCGCGCGCGTCCAACGACAGGATCGCCAGCGGCAGACAGTGGAACACATCCCGCACGCGCCGTTCGGACAGATCCGCCCGCTGGGTGGCCTGCTGGTGCAGGGCCTGCAGCTCCCGCTCCTTGTCGCGAAGTTGGCGGATCACGTCCTTGAACGAACCCACCAGGACCGAGACCTCGTCGGCATACGGCTCCGACACGGACCGCAGCCCGGTGGACGAATGCTGGATTTCACGGACCAGCGATTCGTAGGGCCGGACGGCACGGCGCAGCAGGTACCAGCCCAGCGCCAGCAGCGCCAAGATGGCGATCGTTTGGAAGAGCACGGCGAACTGCTCAAACGTCCCCATGAGCGGCGGTTCCGGATCCTGAAGCAGCAGGAACACCAGATAGGATGGTTTCAGGCCGTCGGCGTACAGCATCGTTCGCGCCAGAATCGCCGGGATCCGGCCGTTGTGCGCGATGGTGAGCGCTTCCAGCAGCACTTGATCCGGGGCCGGGCGCGCGGACTGCAACTTTTCGAGAGACAGTTTGGCGGCGATTGCCGGCGCAATGCTGATCGAGGATCGGCCGAAATGCGTGACTCCCGCCGGGTCCCGGATCTGCAGCAGGTAGAGACCTTCCCGCTCGTAGATCCCCTGCAGCCGGATCAGGCGCTGCTGACGGGTCAGCGGGGAATGCATGACCAGCTGCAGTTGGGCGATCACCCGGCCCACCTTCGCCGCCCGGAGCGCGTCGTTGCGCTCGGTCTGAACCTTGTGCACATGGAGAGTGAGGAATGCGTTCATCGCCACCGCCGACACAATGGCCAGCGTGACGATTCCGCCCAAAATGTAGATCGTGTGCCGCGGAGGCATACAGCCGCTCACAGCAGACTCCAGTACCAGTCGAGCAGAATCTCCCCGAAGAACAGGGCGCTGACTGCGGCGATGCCCAGGAAGGTCCCAAATGGAATTTCATATTTCCGATCGCCGCCGGCCCGGCGGATGAGCACCAGACCCACCACCGCCCCGAGCAACGATCCCAGGAAAACCGTGAGCAGGGTGCGCCCCCAACCCAGCACCGCGCCCACCAGACCCATGAGGATGATGTCTCCATGCCCCATGCCTTCTTCCCGGCGGACGAGATAGTAGCCGACGGCCACCACGAGCAGCATCCCCGCCCCCAGCAGCGAGCCGACCAGCGATCCGATCCAGGCGAGAATTCGCTCGTCCGCCGTCATCACGCCCAGCAAACCCAGCAGCCGGCCGACGTTCGGCGCCTCATACTGATGGATCACCTGCCAGGGGGCGGTGGCCAGCCCGACGATCCAGCCGCCCACGGTGATGCCGTGGGGTAGGATGCGGTGCTGGGCGTCGATGAAGACCAAAACGAGCATCGCGCTGCCGAAGGCGGCGTAGAGCAGCGCCGATGGGGTCAAGGCCCACCCCAGATAGGCGGCAACCCACAGCAGGCCGTTGAGTGCTTCGACCACGGGGTACTGCCAAGAGATGGCGGTGCTGCACCGGCGGCATCGCCCGCGCAGGATGAGGAAACTCAGGATGGGAATGTTGTCATAGAAGGCGATGGGCTGGCCGCAGCCTGGGCAGGCTGAGCGGGGTGTGACGATGGAGCGTTCGCGAGGCACCCGGTAGATGCAGACATTCAGGAAGCTGCCCACCACAATGCCGAAGGCGAAAATCATTAGATAGATCATGACCGTTGGATGCCCTTCGATATTCGCAGGTATCGACCGGGTCGTCGCATACCGCCAAGCCGGATCCGGACTGGTGCGGGGCGGATCCGACACCTTCAGGCGAGGCCACGTTAGCCGAAATAGCCCTGCGAATCAACAAAAAACTGCCCTGTGGGTACCAGGGCAGCCGTCACCATAAGGTGGATTGGGGAGGGTATGGAGAATGTTTCAAACAGTTTTAATTATACTGTTTTCCCGATACAGGTCAAGTTGAAACATCACCCGGCGGCCTCCCACCGAACATGCAGATACATCACTGTTTAAAGCGGATCCCGAGCCTGGATCTCGATTCGAATATATCGTTATGACGGGCAACTCATCAGTGATTGTGGCCGCGGGTACCTGCCTCGCCAAAGTAGGCCTTGCGGAACTCTGCCAGCAGTTCGCGCAGTCGGGCCACGCGGCTCAGGTCCGTGGTCTGCTTGGCCTGCATCGCCACGATGAGCATTTCGTGCAGCAGGGTCAACTGCCGGAGGTACCGGGCATGCGCCTCGGCATTTGTCGCATCCGCCGGCTTGATCCGCTGGGTGAGGAAATACTGGGCGACGGTTTCCTGGATGTAGCTGGCGTGCGTCTCCTTGTTCGTGACCCACCGCACCAGCTGGTTGTAGTTCTTCTCTCCCTGCACCGAAAGCTGGACGATCTGCTGCATGGATTTCTCCACGGTGTCAATGTCCTCGGCAATCGCCTGGACGCGCAGCTCATCGCCGTAGATGCCGCACGGGATTTCGCAGTGGGCGCGGAGCGCCGGTGACAACACCGACAGCGCAGCCAACATGGCGAGCAGGAGTGTGGCTTTTTTCATCATCTGATCCTCCTTGCCGGGACGCATTGGCGCCCGGTTCACGGACAACAGATTCAGTCCGGTTCGGATGGATTCAGACTACCGCCGCACCCGGCCATTCGGTTCACAACGTCCGGCGGGTAAGCATGCGGTGCGGCGGGCGATTCAGTCACCGGTGATAGCGGGAGATGAACTCCTCCACCTCGGGGATCCCGCCCTGGAAGACGAGGTAGCCGTTGCAGGGCTCGCGTTCGGTGATCTCGCCGGCGATGGGCGTGTACATGATCCGCCGAACTTCCGCCAGGTCGCTCGTCTGCCCCAGCGCCCAGCCCAGTTTCACGTAGGCCACCTCGGGGAGCATGTTGGCCATGGGCACGACGCCCAGCTCCATCATGTCGCGCCCCGTGTCGTAGACGTACATCTGGACATAGCCCCACAGCGTCTGCACGGTCATATAGACGGCGATCTGCTTCTCCTTTGCCCGCTTCAGGGCCGGGTAGAGCGGTTTGTTGACGTGGCCGAGCCCGGTGCCGGCGATGATGATGCCCCGGTAGCCGTTGTCGATGAGAGAGTCGATGATGTCCGGCCGCATGTTGGGATAGTAGTAGACGATGGACACCATCTCTTCGAACGCCGTGTTGATGGTCACGTTCCGGTCTCGCCGGCGCGGCTTGTAGTCGGGGCGTAGCGGAGTGATCGTCTCCCTGCTGACCATGGCCAGCGGGATGTCGCCGATGGTGCGGAACGTGGACCGGTAGCTGGAGTGCATCTTGCGCACGCGCGTCCCCCGATGGAGCAGGCCGTACTCGTCGGAGGTGGGCCCGAACATGCAGACCATCACTTCCGCCAGGTCGCCTTCGGCGGCGGCCTTGACGCTGTGCATCAGGTTCAACGCCGCATCGGACGACGGCCGGTCGCTGGAGCGTTGCGACCCCACCATGACGATGGGCACTGGCGAGTCCTGGACCATGAACGAGAGGATGGCGGCGGTATGGTGCATCGTGTCGGTACCGTGGCCGATGACGATGCCCTGGACCCCCTTGGCGATCTCGCGGCCGATTGCCTCAGCGGTGCCCCGCCACTGCTCCGGCCCCATGTTCTCGCTGAACACGCCGTAGAGTTTTTCGGTTTCCAGGTTGCAGATGTCGGCCAGCTCGGGTACCGATCCGTAGAGCTCGCCGGGTGAAAACGCCGGGATGACGGCGCCGGTGCGGTAGTCCAGCCGGCTGGCGATGGTGCCGCCGGTGCCCAGGAGCTTGACCCGGGGTTTCTTCGGATCGAAGGGGAAATCTTTCTCGGGAATCTTGTAGTGGGCTTCCTTGCGGCCGGCGATGACGATGTTCGAAATGCCGGCGGCGGCGATGCCCACGTTGTACCCGTTGCGGAGCTTGAGCACAACATGGTAAGAGTCCGCGGTCTCCGAACGGGGCAAGATGATGCCGGTGAAGACGCCCTGCGGGGTGTGGACCTCGACGTCGCTCCAAACCATGGCGTTGAAATTCTTCAGCGCGGCCAGGGCTTCGCCGCGGTAACCCTTGTAGCTGTCGTCAGCGCTCATGGATGTCCTCCTGCAGCCGGGTCGCGAGGCGCACGGCCACCCCGGCGCCAGGCACACGTCCGTCCAGCTCCCGCATCACCAGTGCCATGGCCGTCCGGAACCGCTGCCCCGGGGTGGGGACGGCCAGTTCCTTGACGCGGGCCAGGCCGCGGGTGATCGCCGTCTCCACGCCGTCCGCTGGCAGCGGCGGCGGCAACTGCTCGGGTTCAAATCGTCCGGCTTCGGCCGCTCGGGCGAGGGCGGGCAGAATCCCTTCGCGGGCCAGCCGACCGCCGCGGTGCGCCGCCAGGATTCCTTCGAAATCGGCGGTCGTCAGCTGCGCCGTCGAGAGGCGTTTTCGTTTGAGCCGCTTGGGCAGTTGGACGAGGGCCACGGCAACCAGGACCGGCGGCAGCCCCCACTCCCGGACAACCTTTTCGAACAGCTCCCACTGGGGCGAGATGACCAGGGGCCGCACTACGTCTTCAGGCACCCCCTGCGTCCGGCACCACGCTTCGCGCGTCCAGTAGTATGCCGGCAGGTTCCGGCGAATCCGCTCCAGCCGCTCGCCGGCGATGCGCTTGGGGGGCAGGTCAGTGTCCGGGTACATGCGGTCGGGGCCAGGCAGGATCCGCTCGAAACCGTTGGTCCCGTCCCGGAGGGCTTGCCGGGTTTCCGACGGGATGCCTACCGTGGCCTCGCGCGCCCGGATGGCGATCTCCCGGGCGCCCGTCTCGACATCGGTGGGCGGGCCCCACACCACGACGACGGCGTCGTTGTCACCGGCGCCAGTGGCCTTCTTGATCTCATGCCATTCGGCGGCCGCCAGGGTCTCGCTCTGGCTGTCGCTGTGCACGATGTTGGGCAGCGTGGTCAGGCATGCGATCACCCGCACGCGGTCGGAGATCTCCCGGGAGAACGCGGTGTCGGTCTGGGTGGGCCAGCGCAGCAGGTCGCGGAAACCCACCAGGTTCACACCGAACACCACCTTCCCTTCGGCGATGGCTGTCCGGATGGGCTGGAAGCGCGTTTTGCGGAGGCTGCGGGTCACCTCCGTTGTCCGAGAAGCGAAGGAGGCCGGGGTCACGCCCCGCCGCCGCAGCTCGGCCCGCAGCCGCAACAGGCTCCACTGGCGCATGGCTTCGTGATAGGTCAGCAGCGGGATGTTGGGAATGCGCGGCACGCCCTTGATCTCGATCCGCGTGCCGCCGGTGACGCTGACGTTTACATCCTGCCGGGCGGCGCCGATCCCCGTGCGCACCCAGCCGGTGCTGCGCACCAGCCGGCGGCAGATCTCGCCCACCTGGGCCACTTCGTGGGGCGTGCGCATGTCCGGACCGGTGACCGTCTCGATGAGGGGCATGCCCAGCCGGTCGGTCAGGTACACCCGTCGGTGGCCGATGTCGCTCACCTCCCGACAGGCGTCCTCTTCGAGTCCGAGCTGGACGATCCGCACCTCCCGGTCCTTGAACGGGATCCGGCCGTTGACGCCGACGATGGTCGTCCGCTGGAATCCGGTGGGGATGCTGCCGTCAAGGTACTGCTTGCGGGCGATGTGGATCTCGTCCACCATGGAACACCGGTACAGCATAGCGATGCCCAGGGCGATATCGAGCGCGTCCTCGTTGAGCTCGAAGGGCGGCGTGTCGTCGATCTCGTAAGTGCAGACCGTGTCGCGGTTGATCCGATAGATGATCTCCTTGTGGGTCTTGAACTCCATCAGGGCGGTGCCGTCGTACTCACCGAGCTCGGACAGCGTCGGACGCATGTGCCGGAGGACTTCGGCGTGGTAGTGGTCGCTGTATCTGCCCGCGGGGCACCGACAAAAAAGTTTCTTGTCCGTGAGGAGCTGCTGGTGGATCTCGAGACCGGACCGGAATCCGATGCGGTGGTAGTCCGCGTCGGTCATTTCGGCAAACGGCTTGAATTCGAAATCGAGGAGTGCCTGGAGATCGGGTGCGGCGGAAGGCGGATCAGCGGGGGTCATACTCATGACCGTATCTCCCTGGTTGGAATCCGGAAACGTATGGGGCAGGCCGAGCCGTGCATACTCCGCCATGATAGCGATGATGATAGGATGAGGCAATAATTTTCAAAAAAACCGCCGGGGACAACCCCGGCGGTAACATCCGGACGCCCGTACCCGCTCAGACGGGCCGGGACCGCTTGTACCTGTGTTTGAGCGTCAGGCCGTCGGCGCCGTGCCCAAAATCGCAGCCAGGTCTTCTTCCACCGACCCGATGGGACGGATGGCGAATTTGTCCACCAGCACCTGGAGGACGGCCGGCGTCACGAAGGCGGGCAGAGTCGGCCCCAGGCGGATGTTGCGGATGCCCAGGTACAGCAGCGACAGCAGGATCACCACGGCTTTCTGCTCGTACCAGGACAGGATCAGGGACAGCGGCAACCCGTTCACGTCGGTCTTGAAAGCCGCCGCCAGTGCACCGGCGATCTTGACCGCGGAGAACGCGTCGTTGCACTGGCCCACGTCGAGCAGGCGCGGGATGCCGCCGATGTCCCCGAACGCCAGCTTGTTGAAGCGGTACTTGCCGCAGGCCAGGGTTAGGATCATGCAATCCTTGGGCACCGCCTGGGCGAACTGGGTGTAGTAGTTCCGCCCGGATTTGGCGCCGTCGCACCCGCCGATGAGGAAGAAGTGCCGGATGGCGCCCTTCTGGACGGCTTCGATCACCTTGTCCGCCACGCCGAGCACGGCGTTGTGGCCGAAGCCCACCCAAATGGTGTCAGCGGGACCGTCCGCCGCAAAACCGGGCGCCGCCTGGGCCGCCGCGATCACCGGCGCGAAGTTCCGGTCGGCGATATGAGTCACCCCCGGCCAGGCCACCAGGCCCGTGGTGAACATCCGGTTGAAGTAGGTTTCCTTCGGTTTTTGGATGCAGTTGGTGGTCATCAGGATGGCGCCCGGAAAGGCGTCGAATTCCTGCCGCTGGTCCTGCCAGGCGCCGCCGTAATTGCCGGCCAGGTGCGGGTACTTTTTCAAACCGGGGTAGGCCAGCGCCGGCAGCATCTCCCCGTGGGTGTACACGCGGATCCCCGTCCCCGCGGTTTGCTGCAGCAGAGCATCCAGATCCTTGAGGTCGTGGCCCGACACCAGAATGGCCTTGCCCTTGAGCGGGTGGATGCGCACCCGGGTGGGTTCAGGATGCCCGTACGCGCCGGTGTTGGCGGCGTCCAGCAGCTCCATGACCCGAATGTTGACTTCACCGACCCGCAGCGCGAGCGCCAACAGCTCATCGGCCTTCAGGTCCGGCCTGGTCAGCGTGTCGAGCGCCTCGTGGAAGAAGGCATACACCGCCTCGTCTTCCTGGCCCAAGATCTGGGCATGATCGGCGTAAGCCGCCATGCCTTTCAGCCCGTAGGTGATGAGCTCTTCCAGCCCCACCAGGTCCCGGCTGCGGGCGTTCAATCGACGCTGGATGCCGATCTGTTCCCCCTGCTGAAGCATGTCGCCGCGGCTGGCGGCGGGGACCAGGCTGGACGGATCGCCCAGACTCTCGGGGGTCCGGCCGGCCCGCCGGCTGGCGGCCATGTACGCGTCGCGGGCCTGATCCCGCAATCCGGCGACTTTCCGGATCATGGCCTCCAGCCTGGCCGGATCGAAGTTGACGTTGGTCACGGTGGTGAACAACGCCTCGATGACCGCCAAATCGTACTGGCGGTCACGAACTCCAAGCAGCCGGAGCCGGTGAGCGTACATGGCCAGTCCTTTACTGAAGCAAAACAGCAAGTCCTGCAGGGAGGCGGTCTCCGCATCCTTGCCGCAGACGCCGGCCTTGGTGCAACCGCTGCCCTGGGCCGTCTGTTCACACTGATAACAAAACATACTCATATTTGCCTCCGCTCTGGTAATGTCTCGCTTCCTGGACACATTTTAGATGCTCCATGGCGCATTGACTTTGACTTAGGTCAAACCCGGACCCGATCCTTGATCATGCACACGACCGCTCCGGCAGCCTTTCACCGAACGGGCTCGCCGGGGTTGCATCTATGCGGATCGCAGGCTCTGTGCTAAGATGATTTCTGGCTTGCGGCCCGTGCCGCCGTCTTGAGATCAACCCGTGGTTGCGTTGATCGCGCCGGGCGGAAATGTCAACGCCGGCCGTCGATTCCGGCGCATGATCGACCCCGGCGATGCGGCGGCCCGGGCCGGATCCGCCGGTCCGGGAGAGGTCTATGGGCACGATCGAGAGCTACTGCCCCGGCTGCTTTCACGAAAAGGGTACGGCGCCGATCTGCCCGACCTGCGGTTACGATGAACGCTCCCGGACCAGCCCCATCGCCTTGCCGCCGCGCTCCCTGCTGCGGGACAATTACCTCGTCGGCCGCGTCCTGGGCCGCCCCGGGGGATTCGGCATCACTTACCTCGGGTATGACCTCAGTCTCGAGACCCGCGTTGCGATCAAGGAGTACCTGCCCCGCGACTTGGCCGGCCGCGACGACGACCACCGGACCGTGGTCCTGCACAGCCAGGACGACACCGAGAGCTTCACCTACGGGCTGGAGCAGTTCCTCAAGGAAGCCCGCACCCTGGCCAAGTTCAACCACCCGCGCGTGGTCCGGGTGCGCACGTTCTTCCAGGAAAACGCCACCGCCTACCTGGTCATGGATTACATCGAGGGGATCTCGCTCGCCGAATTCCTCGAACGGCTGGATCGGCCGCTCACCGAGCAGCAGGCGCTGGACGTCATGATGCCCATTCTCGACGGCGTCGGCGTCGTCCACAGCCAAGGGTTTTTGCACCGCGACATCAAACCCCAGAACATCTACCTGACCGCCGCCCGGCAACCGATCCTGCTCGATTTCGGCGCCGCTCGTCTGGCAATGGGGGAAAAGAGCCGGAGCCTATCGGTCATCCTGACGCCTGGATTCGCCCCCTACGAACAGTACCATCGGCGTGGCGAGCAGGGACCGTGGACCGACATCTACGCCTGCGCGGCCACGCTCTATTACATGGTCACCCGCCAGGTCCCGCCCGACGCTTTGGAGCGGGAAAAAGGCGATACGCTGACACCGCCAGACTCGACCCAGCCCGGCCTGTCGCCCCATTTCTGCCGGGCCATCCTGCGGGCGCTGGCCACCGAACCGGCGTCCCGCCCCCGATCCATTGCCGAATTTCAGTTGCAGCTGCGGGGATTGTCCGTCGCGCCGGCAGCCGAATCCGATCCCACTCTGGCCATCCCGGCTCCCGTGAAGGTGCCCGAACGCATCACCGACACGGGTGCGTCCGCCACCCTGGCCATCGCACCGCCGCCACCGACAGCGACCCGCCGGTCATGGGTGCCGCTCGCGGTCGGCAGCGCCGCAGCGGTGCTTCTGGCCGCCGCCGCGGTGGTCGGCTACTGGATGTTCCAACCGGCGACCGATGACTCCAGGCGTACCGACAATCCCGTTGTCGCGTCGCCCGCAGCCGAATCGCAGCCGGCGGTGACGTCGGCCGACGACGACGCCAAACCTGTTCCGCCGCCGCCAGTCGCCGCCGCGGCGGCCGATCCGATCCGCCCGGCGGCGCCTGCAGCCGGCGATGCATCGGACGCGGCGGCAACGCCGCCGGCGCCGGTCACCGCTCCGGCCGTGCGCACCACCCAGCCGGCTGCACCACCGCCCATCACCCCCGCGACCGACACCGCCCCGGCACCAAAGGAAGCTTCCGCGCGGCGCGAACCCCTGCGCCTCAGCGAACCTGAATTGCGGACCCGGTTGCGCGAATACATGCCGCCGCCCCACGTGCGGCAGCGCATCCGTTCGCTCACCCGGTTTGTCAAGACCAGTTGTCTCGTCCCGATCGAGTTGCTGGTGGATGAGACCGGCGCAGTCGTCCGGGCCACACCCCAGCCGTCGCCATGCCCCCCCAACGTGGCGATGATCTATGCCGAAGCGGCGCGCCACTGGCGGTTCGACCCCACCCACGCGCCGGACGGCAGCGCGGTTCCGGTCATCGGAGTCGTCCATATCCCCTTCCCGCCCCCCGAAAAGGATGTTCCGGACGGAACCAGACCCCTCCCGCGCCGCTGATCCCGCTCGCGGGCCATAGGCATGCGGTCCGCCGCATGCCCGGCCGCGTCGGCCCGACCGTGCTATAATACCGTGCCCGCACCGACCACCTGTTCAGGAGCCGTTGCATGATCAGCCGTGAAGCTCTCCCCGTCGCCGCCCGGTCCGCCTGTGCCTTGCTCGTGGCGGCCGGCCTGCTCATGATCGCCACCACGCTTGCGGCCCAGGTCAGTGAAGGCGGGCTCCCCTACAGTTTTCAGAAGTCCACCCAGCCGGCGATCCACTCCATCGTGCTGCCGCCAGTGGATGTTCCCAGCCTGCTGGCGGAAGACCGCCGGGAGGCGGCACTGGGTCTGCCGTTCCGATTCGGATACCCCATTGAGCGGCGCCTGGATATGAACTCCGCCGGCACGTGGTCGTCTCTCCCGGATGGCGGCCGCCTCTGGCGGTTGCGCCTGGTGTGCCCCGGCGCCCACTCCATCAACCTGGTCTACGACGCGTTCTGGCTGCCCCGCGGCGCCCGCTTCTTCCTGTACAACGACGATGAGAGTTCGGTTCTCGGCGCTTTCACCCATCGCAACAACAAACCGCACGGGAGATTCGCCACCGGGCCCACCCGGGGCGACGCGTGTACCCTGGAGTATTACGAACCGCCGGGCGTCGATCGGTCCGGCTGCATCACCATCGCCCGGATCATCCACGGGTACCGGAATGTGTTCGACAAGCTGGATAAATCATTCGGCGACTCGGGCGCCTGCAACGTGAATGTGCAGTGTCCCGAAGGCGCCGCCTGGGAGGCCCAGATCCGCTCGGTGGCCATGATTTTGACCAGCGGCGGCTGGCGACTCTGCTCCGGCGCGCTGGTCAACAACGTCCGCAACGACTATACGCCCTACTTTCTCACCGCCAACCACTGCCTCGGCGGCGAGGAAACATGGGTGATCATGTTCAACTATCAGAGCTCCAGCTGCGCCAACTTCGACGGGCCGACGACGGACACGGTGTCCGGTACAACCCTGCTGGCCAACAACTGGGATTCCGACGTCGCCCTGCTTCGACTCAGCGAAGATCCGCCGCCGGAATACAACGTGCATTTCGCCGGCTGGTCGGCCGTGGACACCGCGCCGCCGCATACGGTGTGCATTCATCATCCCAGCGGCGACATCAAAAAGATCACGTTCGATAACGATCCGCCCGTATCCGCCACCTATGGCGGCACCCCAGCCAATTCGCACTGGAAGACGATCCGGTACGAATTGGGGACCACCGAACCCGGCTCTTCGGGTTCACCGCTGTTTGACGATCTCCACCGCATCATCGGCCAGCTCCATGGCGGCACCGCCGCGTGCGACGGGGCGGAGCCGAACGACCAGCCGGATTATTACGGCAAGTTCGCCCGCTCCTGGGACAACGGCGCCACCGCCGCCCAGCGTCTCCGCGATTGGTTGGATCCCGACAACACCGGCGCCACCACGTTGGACGGCATCGATGCAGCCGACGGCCACTCGCCGGTGGCGGAGATCACCGCGCCCGCCCCGCACGCCCTGCTCGTCGGGCTAGTGACTGTCGCGGCCACCGCCACCGACGATGTGGTCGTGACCCAGGTGGAGTTTTTCATCGACGACGTATCCATCGGCGCCGACACCGCCGCCCCCTACGCCGTCGACTGGGACACCACCGCCTGGGCCGACGGGCCCCACACAATCCGCGCCACGGCCACCGACACCGACGGGTTGCGAGGCAGCGATTGGATTGCGGTCACCCTGGCCAACCACATCTTGGCCTGCACCGCCCAAACGACGCCTGCTGCCGGGGTGGCCCCGCTGGACGTGACGTTCAGTGCCACTGTTTCCGGCGGTGCAGGACCGTACCAGGTGGTGTGGGATTTCGGCGACGGCAGCGATCCCGCCACCACGCTGGGAACCGTCCACACCTATGAGCGTGCCGGCACGTATCACTGGGGCTTCACGGCGCAGGACGCGCTGGGCGAACGGACACGCTGCGAAGGCGACGTGCCGGTTTCGCTGCCGCCCGCCGACGCCGCCGACCAGGTCATTGCCGCCCACGTCACCCGGCTGCCCGGCTGGGCCAGCCAGATCGTGCTGACCAACACCGGCGACACGCCGGTCGCGCCCCGGCTGTACGCGCTGGCCGCCGACGGCACCCACCTGGCCACTGCCACCCTCCACGAACTGCCGGCTCGCGCTCACACCAATCTGACACCCGATGCCCTGTTCCCCGGGGTACCCGCGGCCACCGATTTCTGGGTGCTCGTCGCCGACGCATCCCGGATCGAAGGCGTCACCGTGTTCGGCACCGATGACGACCAGAGCCTCGTCACCATGCCCCTCCTCCGCGGAGGGGATATCGCGCTGGTCTTTCCGTTCGTGTACATTTCCGATATCTATTACACCGGCCTGACGCTCGTCAATCCAGGCCAGGCGGCGGTGGCCGCCCGGTTGACCGCGTTGGCGGAATCGGGCGACGAGCTGGCGGCGATCGATGTGGTCATCCCAGCCCGAGGCAAATATGTCCGGCTGTTGGACGGCATCTTCCCGGGCGTCGAGCCGATCCTCATCCGATTCGTGGCCGTGTCCGCCGAGCGGGAGCTGATGGGCTTCGAATTGTTCGGTTCGTTCGTGGACCAGGGATTGGCCGGTCTGCCGGCTGTCCTGATGACACCGCTGACCGGTCCGCCGGTGCTTCGGGACATCCCGCCGGCCGCTGATTCGGTGGCCCGGCCCGCGGGATTCCAGGGCTGGGGCATCTCCGACACCGCCGTGCGCCTGCGGTGGGACGCCAATGTCGAGCCCGGCGTTCATTATGTGATCTACCGGAAGAACGGGATGTACACCACCGAGGTCGGCCAGACCGAATCGACTGCCTTCACGGTCACGGGACTGGAGACCGGCCGCACCTACACGTTTCTCATGAAAGCCGTCGACGGCGCGGGCACCTTCTCCGCGTACAGCCGGCAGATCCGGGTCGCGCCGCTGCCGTCCGGCCAGATGGATTGGCCGCACCGCCTGTTCTATGGCGCGGTGCCCGATCCCGCGCGGTACTACACCGGGGTCACGTTCTCCATTTCGGGCACGGATCCGGTCACCGCACACGCGTTCATCCAGGATGCCGACGGCCGGGTGCTGGCCGAAGCCGCCTGGCCGACGGCGCCCGGTGAACAGATCACGCGTGAGCTTCCGGCCCTCTTCGGGCAGGCGGAGATTCCCGGGGCCGCCTGTTTGCGCGTCGGCGCCGACGTCCCTCTGACAGGATTCTCGCTCTACATGACCCGTCCGGGCCTAGCGGAGCCGTACCTGTTCGACGGGGCGCCCGCCTGCCCGTGGGGGAGTTACGGTCTGATCTTTCCCATGGTCCCGGACGAAGCCGCGTGGACCGGTGTGCTCCGCTTAACCAGTCTGGCCGGACAGGACGGCACGTTCACCGTGAGCGGTTACGACCGGGGCGGCGCGCTGATGGGTGTCCGGTCGGCGCCCCTGGCGGCCGGCAGCCAGTTCCTGCTGGCCGTGGACGATTTGTTCCCCGACGCTCCGTCCGCGTCCGCCTGGCTGCGGGTCAGCGCCGATCAGCCCGTCATCGGCCAACTGCTGTTCGTGTCCCCTGGCTTCAACCGGTTGGGCGGTTATGCGGGGATCGCCACCGAATAGCCCCGCGCGCCACGGAATGATGACGGACACGCTCTGAACCGGTACGCGCCATGATCCAGCTTTCCGACGACGTGTTCCTGGACGAAGCCGAACTGACGTTCACGGCCACGCCGAGCAGCGGGCCGGGCGGCCAGCACGTGAACAAGGCCAGCACCCGCGTGACCGTCCGCCTGGATGTTGCCGCCTCCGCCAGTCTGTCGGAGGCGGCCCGGCGGCGGATTCAGGAGCGGCTGGCCAGCCGAATGAGCCGCGACGGCGTCCTGTTCGTCTCGGCGCAAGATACCCGCAGCCAGAAGACCAATCGCGACCGGGCGCTGGCCCGCCTGGTCCGCCTTCTGCGGGCGGCCCTGCGCGAGGATCCCCCGCGCATTCCCACACCGATCCCTCCGGCGGCCCGACGCCGCCGTCAGGCTGACAAGCGCCGCCGGTCCGCCGTCAAGGCTGTCCGCCGCAAACCGCCGCCGGATTTGGAATAGGCCGAAGCCGCATCCCGCGTCATCCGCATTGGATAGAAGTTGAAAAAACATCCATCTCAAGATAGCATGGCCTGTTGGGCCGGTCTTCCGCCCGCGCCCCGGCGCCGAAGGAGTCGATCGTGTCATCCAAACAAACCACCGTCAGTCGTGTCGTCGCGTGCGATGACTCGCCTTCTGCCGTCTGCCCGCCACTGGCGGCCGTGCTGCTGATCGTGCTCATCGCCGCGGGACTCGGACCGGCCTGTTCCGTGAAAAAAATGGCAGTGAACCGCCTCGGTGACGCGCTGGCCGGCGGCGGTGAAACATTCGCCGCCGACGAGGATCCTGAACTGGTGAAAGCGGCGGTGCCCTTCAGCCTGAAGCTCATCGAAAGCCTGCTGGCTGAAAGCCCCCGTCACAAAGGCCTGCTCCTGGCGGCCGCTAGTGGATTCACCCAATATGCCTATGCGTTTGTCCAGCAGGATGCCGATGAACTCGAGGATGCCGACTTCGCCGCCGCCACCGCCATGCGTCTGCGGGCGAGGAAACTCTACCTGCGGGCGCGCACTTACGGTCTACGCGGATTCGACGCAGCCCATCCCGGCTTCTCCGATGCCCTTCGGCGCGACCCGAAAGCCGCGATCCAGCAGGCCCGCGCCGCCGACGTGCCCCTGCTGTATTGGACCGGCGCCGCTTGGGCCGCCGCCATATCGCTGGGCAAGGACGACCCGGACCTGGTGGCCGACCTGCCCATCGTCTAGGCGATGATGGACCGGGCGCTGGCATTGGATCCAGATTTCGGGGGAGGCAGTTTGCAAGCGTTCATGATCACCTTCGCCATGGGCCGCGCCGCCAGCGGGCGGAATCCTGAGGCCGAAGCCCGGCAGCACTTTGAGCGCGCACGGCGGCTGTCCGACGGCCAACAGGCCGGACCGTTTGTCTCGCTGGCCGAAGCGGTCAGTGTGCAGACGCAGAACCTGACCGAATTCCGGTCCCTGCTGGAGCAGGCGCTGGCGGTTGATGTCGACGCCCGGCCCGAGTGGCGGCTGGCCAACCTGGTCGCGCAACGCCGTGCCCGCTGGCTGCTGGCCCGCGCCGACGACCTGTTCCTGACGGCAGATTCCGACGAGGAGACGGAGCATGAGTAGACCCGTTGGCACGCTGGTGGGGACGATCGCCCGGCGGCTGTTCCCCGCCGCCCTGCTGCTGCTGGGTGCGGGCACCTTCGCGGCGGCAGCCGGCAAAGTCACCATCAAACTCGGCACGCTGGCGCCCCGCGGCACCTCGTACCACAAGACCCTGATGGCCTTGGGCGAGAAGTGGCGCACCACCTCAGGCGGTGTGGTCAAGCTGGTGGTCTTCCCCGATGGCACGCAGGGCGGTGAGGCCGACATGGTGGGGCTCATGCAGACGGGCAGCCTGGACGCCGGGATGCTCACGGGCGTCGGTCTGTCCGAGATCGAGAAGGGCGTGGCGGCCCTGGGCGGCACGCCCATGAACTACCGCAATCTGGACGAACTGGAATACGTGATCGAGAAGCTGCGCCCCACGCTGGAAAAGCGCATGCTGGAGAAGGGGTTCGTGGTGTTGTTCTGGGGCGATTCGGGTTTCGTCCGCTTCTTCTCCAAACAGCCACTGGTCCATCCCGATGATCTTCGCCGGGCCAAGTTTTTCTGCTGGGCGGGCAACGCCGAGGAGTTCGATCTGTGGAAGTCCGCCGGCTATCATCCCGTCGCCCTCGAGACGGTGAACATCATGCCCAGCCTCCAGACCGGCCTGATCGACACGGTAGCCATGCCCCCATTCTTTGCCCTGGCCAGCCAACTGGACGCCCAGGCATCCAACATGCTGCTGCTCAACTGGGGACCACTGGTGGGCGGCACCGTCGTCACGCGGAAAACCTGGGAGAAAATCCCGGCCGAACTGCGTCCCGCCCTGCTCAAGATGGCTGCCGATGCGGGCCGGGAGATCAAGGCCGCCGGACGGGCGGAGAACGAGCGCTCCGTGGAGGCGCTCAAAAAGCGCGGGGTGAAGGTCACCGTGCCCACGCCCGAGATCGAAGCCGAGTGGCGCAAAGCCGTGGACCCCTACCGGGACAAGATCCGCGGTCGGCTGGTTCCCGCCGATCTCTTCGATGAAGTCGCCCGGTTTCTAAAAGAGTACCGGTCCCAAGCCGGGGCGGCCGGCCGATGAGTGTCGACCCCCCCGTCGAGCTCCCGCAACGGGAGCCGGGCCATGCGCGCCCCGCTTGGCAGCGCGCCCTGGTCAGCGGGGAGAACCTGCTGGTGGTGCTGCCGTTGGCCGCGCTGGTGGTGTTGCCACTGGCTGAAATCGTTCTTCGGGCTCTGTTCCGCACCGGCATTTCCGGCTCCAGCACCATCGTGCAGCACATGTGCCTGTTCGTGGGCATGTTCGGCGGCGCCATCGCCGCCCGCGAAAACCGGCTGCTGTCACTGTCCACCGTCACCACCTTTTTGAGCGGCCGCGCCAAATCCACGGCCCGGCTTATCAGTAGCAGCGTCGCGGCGGCGGTCACCCTGTTCCTGTGCGTCGCCAGCTTCGAATACATCCAGGCGATGCGCCCGCTCGCCAAGGTGCTGGTGTACGGAATCCCGGTATGGGTCGTCCAGCTCGTGCTGCCGGTGGGCTTCGCCCTGGTGGTGCTCCGCCTGATCTGGCACGCCGGTTCCGGGTGGCGAGAGCGCGTCATCGCCTGCGCGCTGGCTGCCGGCCTGGCGGTGCTGGCCGTCGGGCTGCCGTTCGAGCCCGAGCTGCTCATGGTGCCGGCGCTGGTGGTGCTGGGCTTCGCCATCCTGCTGGGCGCCCCCGTGTTCACAGCCCTGGGCGGCGCCGCCCTCATCCTGTTCTGGGGACAGGGCGAACCCACCCTCTCCATCCCGCTGAAGCATTACGGGCTGGTGACCAATCCCACCCTGCCCAGCATTCCGCTGTTCACGCTGGCCGGGTATTTCCTCGCCGAAGGGGGCGCGTCGCGACGGCTGGTCCGCGTGTTCCAGACCCTGGTGGGCGCATTTCGCGGCGGACCGGCGTTGGTGGCCGTGCTGGTCTGCGCTTTCTTCACCTCGTTCACCGGCGCCTCAGGCGTGACGATCCTGGCCCTGGGCGGCCTGCTTATGCCCGTGCTGCTCGCCGCCGGCTACCGCGAGCGTCCCGCGCTGGGTCTGCTCACCGGCGCCGGTTCGCTGGGGCTCCTGTTTCCGCCGTGCCTGCCGCCGATCCTTTATGTCATCGTGGCCAACACCAGTGCTCAGGCCAACATCACCATCCAGCAGATCTTTCTCGGCGGTATGGGACCGGGCGTCCTGCTGGTGATCCTGACGGCCTGGTGGGGGATGCGCCAGGGGCCGAGGATCAAATCGGGCGGCCGCCTCATCGACTGGCGCGAGGCCGGATCAGCGGTCTGGGCCGCCAAGTGGGAACTGCTCATCCCGGTGGTGGCGCTGGCGGCGCTGTTTTCCGGCTACGCCACGCCCGTGGAGGCGGCGGCGGTGACCGCCCTATACGCCTTTCTGTGCGAGAGCGTCATCCACCGGGACCTGCGCATCGTTCGCGACGTCCCCCGGGTCATGACCGAGTGCGGTCTGCTGGTGGGCGGCGTGTTGCTGATCCTCGGCGTCGCGCTGGGCTTCACCCATTTCCTCATCGATGCCCAGGTACCGGACCAGGCGGTGGAGTGGGTCACCGGCGCCATCCACTCCCGCTGGGTGTTTCTGCTTGCGGTCAACGTGTTGCTCCTCGTGGTGGGATGCCTGATGGACATTTTCTCCGCCATCGTGGTGGTGGTCCCGCTGCTGGTGCCGCTCGGCACCGCCTTTGGCATCGATCCCGTCCACCTGGGCATCGTCTTCCTGGCCAATCTGGAGCTCGGATATCTGACGCCGCCGGTGGGCATGAACCTGTTCCTGTCCTCCTACCGATTCGGCAAACCCATGCCCGAAGTCATTCGGGCCATCATCCCGATTCTGATCGTTCTGCTGCTGGGCGTGCTCCTCATCACCTATGTGCCCCCGCTCACCACCTGGCTGCCCCGCTGGCTGGGCTGACAGCCACCGCCCACGACCTTCATCGTTCCCAAGGCTCCCTGATTCTGCTAAGATAGCGGGCGTTGGTGTCACCAATTCATGGATAACCATTCCACATTCATATCCAGGAGGATGTATGGCCATCGTATTGGACGGTAAATCCCTGACCATCGATCGGCTGGTCCAGATCGCCCGCCACGGCGAGAAGGTGGCGCTCAGCACCGACGCCCTGGAGCGGATCCGCGCCTGCCGCGGCATGCTGGAGGAAAAGATCCAGGCCCATGAGATCATGTACGGCGTGAACACCGGCATCGGCGAATTTTCCGAGGTGGTGCTCAACGACGAGCAGGTCATGCAGTTCCAGAAGTACTTGATCTACAATCACGCAGCCGGCATCGGCGACCCCGCCCCCATCGAATACGTCCGCGGCGCCATGGCCGGACGCATCAACGTGCACGCCCACGGGAAGTCCGGCTGCCGGCCCGAGATCACCCAGACGTTCGTGGAGATGCTCAACAGGGGCGTCACCCCCGTCGTCTGCCAGAAAGGCTCGGTGGGCGCCTGCGGCGACTTGGCGCCCATGTCCCAGATCGCCCTCCTGCTCATGGGCGAGGGCGAAGCCTGGTACCAGGGCGAGCGGCTGCCCGGCGCCGAGGCCATGCGCCGCGCCGGCATCCCGGTCCCGGGCCTGATGGCGCGCGACGGCCTGGCCGCCATCAACGGCTCCAACTTGATCACCGCGATGAGCGCCATCCAGCTCTACGACATGAACCGGTGGCTCAAGCAGGCCGAGATCGCCTGCGCCATGTCCCTCGAAGCCCTCTATGCCAACCTGAAGCCGTACGACGTGCGCCTGCACCAGGTCCGGGGATTCCCGGGCGCCGTGCGGAGCGCCCAGGCGATCATGAAGTGCATCGAGGGGAGCGACCTGCAGACCGGCAAGCTGAAGATGAAAGTCCAGGACGCCTACTCCATGCGCTCCAGCCCGCAGGTGATCGGCGCCGCCCACGACGCCCTGGCCTTCGCCCGCCAGCAGGTGGAGATCGAGCTCAACGGCGTCGGCGACAATCCCATCTTCTTGCCCGAGCATCGGCTCACCCTGACCGGCGCCAATTTCCAAGGCACCCCGGTGTGCCTGCCCATGGACATGGTGGGCGCTGCCATCACCACGGTCTGCGTGATGTCGGAACGCCGGCTCAACCGCCTGACCAACCCCGCGCTCAGCGTGGGGCTCCCGCCGTTCCTGACCAAGGGCGCCGGCATGTTCTCCGGCATGATGCTCAGCCAGTACACCGCCGACAGCCTCATCGTGGAACAGCGCATCCTGTCGATGCCGGCCAGCACCCAGTCCATCCCGGCCGCCGCTGACCAGGAGGACTTCGTGTCCATGGGCATGAATACGGCGATCAAGAACCACCAGATCTTCGACAACGCCTGCGGCGTGCTGGGCATCGAGTTCATGGCCGCCGCCCAGGGACTGGACTTCCGGACCTTCACGCCGGGCAAGGGCGTCCGGGCGGCGCACGGCGTGGTTCGCAAATACGTCGCCCATCTCGGCGAGGATCGGCCGCTCTATCCCGACCACACCCGGATGAAGGAGCTGGTGCGCTCCTGCGAGATCCTGGATGTGGTGGAGCAGGCCGTCGGCAGTCTCGAATAGCGGATTCTCCCACCGGCCGCCGGGCGGTTTTCCGCCCGGTGGCCGCCGATTCGTCGGCTGGCCACCGCCATGAGACGCACCATTCTTCGAGCGGTTGTGTCGCTCCTGCTGCTGCTGGCGGCCCTGTCCGCCGGCTGTCACCGGCCGGACAACTGGCTTCGACTTGACGGCCGGTCCGAGCTGCGCATCGCCCTCCCCACCGGACCGCTCCATCTGGACCCCCACCTGGACGCGGAAGAGATCAGCAACATCTTCTACCACCACCTGTTCGATCCGCTCGTCTTCCTAGACGAGAACCTGACGTGCCGACCGTGGCTGGCATGTTCCTGGAGCAACCCTAACCCGCGCACATGGCTCTTCAACCTGCGCACCGACGCCGTCTTCCACGACGGGCGCCCCGTCACGGCCGCCGATGTGGCCTACAGCCTGGAGCGCATCCGGCAGCTCGGGCAGTCGCCCAAGCAGACGTTGCTCTCGTCCGTGCGATCCGTCCGGGCGGTGTCTCGCGGCACTGTCGAAATCACGACCCATGAGCCATACGCGCCGCTACTCGGCAAGCTCTCGCAGATCATGGTCGTGCCGGCCGACCGCTATCGCAACCGGCCTCTCCACGACACCAAGCGCAACCCGTTCGGCTCCGGCCCGTATCGGCTGGCCGCCCGCCATGGTGATCGAGAGTATCTCCTTGAGGCGGTGCCGAACCACTGGCATTTCCAGCGGTTGTTCCGTCGCGTGCGCATCCGGGTGGAGCCCGACGACGCGGCCCGAGCCGAGCTGCTGGTGCAGGGCCGGGTGGACCTGATCTCGGCGCCGGCGCCCGGTCAGATCCCGGCCCTGCGGGCCGACGGCCGCTTCACCGCCCCGGTCTCGCCGGGGCTGCGCCTGGTTTATCTGGGGCTCACGTTCCGCGCACAGCTCGCCGACGGCCGGCCCAACCCCTTCCGCGAGGCCGCGGTGCGCCGCGCGGTATCCATGGCATTGGACCGGACTCGGCTGACCACCGGGCCGCTGGAACACATGGGGGAGCCCGCCGTCCAGGTCGTCTCCCGGTCGGTGTTTGGGTATACTCCCGACGCCGCGCATCCCGGCCATGACCCGGAACAGGCCCGCGCGCTCTTGCGCCAAGCCTGGCGTCCCCGGGGGAGCGCCGTCGAACTGCGCTACCCCCGTGCCAAGTACTTCCGCGTGCGTGAGGTGGCCGAGGAGTGCGTTCGGCAGTTGGCGGGCGTCGGCATCTCGGCCACCCCGGTCGGGATCGACAAGCTGTCCTATCTCCAGCCTGTGGAGACATCCCGGTCCGACATGTTTCTGGCGAGCTGGATTCCCCTGACCGGCGACGCTTCCGACATCTTCGAGGCCTGTTTTCATTCCCGCGGCCGGGATCCCAACTTCGGCTGGTACAACATCGTCGGCTACCGCAACCCGGAGCTCGACCGGATGATCGCCGCCAGCACCCGGACGGCTGACCGGCAGCAACGTCTGGAACTGCTGCAGCGGATCCTGATTCGAGCTCAAGCGGATAATATTTGGATTCCCCTGTACTTCCAGAAAGACAGCTACGCCCTCCGGCGGGAGCTGATCTGGCGGCCCCGCCTCGACCGCTACATCCTGGCGTTCGAGGTGGAGGTCCGACCCTGATCGTCGGCCCCGCACACCAAGTCACTTGACGCCCGGCGCGCTTGGTGGCATTGTATCCTTTTATTCATCGCCGCGCCCGACGGGAGGAACCGTGCCGACTCACTCAGGTTTCGACAACGACAGGTATTTGCGCGAACAGACCGCCGCCATCCTGGAGCGGGTGCACCGGTTCAACGACAAGCTGTACCTCGAATTCGGCGGCAAGCTGCTCTTCGACCTCCATGCCGCCCGGGTGCTGCCCGGGTACGATCCCAACGTCAAGATGCGGCTGCTGCACCAGCTTCGCGACCAGGCCGACATCATCCTCTGCATCTTCGCCGGCGACATCGAAAAGCGCAAGGTGCGCGCCGACTTCGGCATCAGCTACGACGCCGACGCCCTCAAGCTCATCGACGACCTGGCCGACTGGGGCATCGAGATCACGGCCGTGGTCATCACCCGCTATGACGACCAGCCGGCCGCCCGGATTTTCAAGAACAAGCTGGAGCGGCGCCAGGTGCGCGTCTACACCCACCGCGCCACCCCCGGCTACCCCACCGACATCGACCGGATCGTGAGCGACGCGGGTTACGGCGCCAACCCCTACATCGAAACCACCAAGCCGCTGGTCGTCGTGACGGGGCCCGGCCCCGGCAGCGGCAAGCTGGCCACCTGCTTGGCCCAGCTTTACCACGACTACCGCCGCGGCCGCTCGGCGGGCTACGCCAAGTTCGAGACGTTTCCCATCTGGAATCTGCCCCTGAAGCATCCGGTCAACGTCGCCTACGAGGCCGCCACCGCCGAACTGCGGGATGTCAACGTCATCGACCCGCACCATCTCGAGATCTATGGCCAGACCACCGTCAACTACAACCGCGACGTCGAGATCTTTCCCGCCCTGAAGCGGATCATGGAGAAGATCACCGGCGCGGCCTCGCCCTACAACTCCCCCACCGACATGGGCGTCAACCGCTGCGGGTTCGGCATCGTCGACGACGCCGCGGTCCAGGCCGCCTCCCGTCAGGAGATCATCCGCCGCTACTTTCGCTATGCCTGCGAGTACATGCTGGGTCTGGTGGACCGCGAGACCGCCCAGCGCGTGGAGCTGCTGATGCGGGACAACGGGCTCACTCCCGAAGACCGGCCGGTGGTGAATCCCGCCCGCGTCGCCGCCCGCGCCGCCGAAGAGGGCGGCAAGGGGCACGACGGCATCTTCTGCGGCGCGGCGGTGGAGCTGCCCGACGGCTTTGTGGTGGACGGGAAGAATTCACCCCTCATGCACGCGGCCTCGAGTCTGGTGCTCAACGCCGTCAAGCGGCTGGCGGGGATCCCGGACCAGATCCACCTGCTCTCCCCCACCATCATCGATTCCATCGCCAGCCTGAAACGGCAGGTGTTCGGGAAGGATGTCAGCCTCGACCTCAACGAGACCCTCAACGCGCTGGCCATCAGCGCCACCACCAATCCAGCCGCACAGGTGGCCATCGACAAGCTGCGCGCCCTGCGGGGATGCGAGGCCCATATCACCCACATCCCCGCTCCCGGCGACGAATCCGGTTTGCGCGATCTCGGCATCAATCTGACCTCCGATCCGCAGTTTTCCAGTCACCGGCTGTTCGTCCGCTGATCCCCGGGACCGTCCACCGATTCACCCAAACACGTCGGTGGTCCGCCTGCACGCCACAGCTCATCCCGCCCACAATCCCTGTTGTCCCTCGCCGGATCCGCTTCGTCCCGTCATCGCACCACTCGGCCCGCGGGAACTGAACTATCCCCGTTTCTCGCGCGTATTGGTTCACAGTAATTCATGACAGCGGGAGAAACGGTCATGCTGAAGAAACTATCCACACGAGTCAAGGTTTACATGTTTCTGGGCTTCTGCGCCATCCTGGTGATCGGCGCAGTCGCTCTGAACAGCACTTCCAAAACCGCCGCAGCCGCTTCGAAGCCGAAAGCCGGCCAGAGCCCGGACGGCGACAAGGAGGCGGTGCCGGTGGAACTGGCCGCGGTCCAGCGGGGCGAGATCTCGTCGATCATCACCGCCAGCACCAACCTGCGCGCCTTGCGCGAGGTCGACGTGGTCAGTCAAACTGCCGGAATCGTTCACCGGTTGTCGGCCGAGGAGGGCGACTACGTCCAGTCGGGCGCCGTGCTCTGTGTGCTGGACGATGCGGAGCTTCAGATCCGGTTTCAGTCCGCCCAGCAGAAACTGGCCCAGGCCAAACTCCAGTCGGAGAAAGCCGGCATCCAGCAGGAGAAAACCGCCGTCCAGATCGCCAACCAGAAGGAAGAGCTGGCCCGCTATCAGGAACTCTACCAGAACCAGTTGGTCAGCGAGCACGAGGTCGCCCTGATCCGCTATCGCCTGAATGAGCTGGAACACGACGCCCGGGTGTCCGCATCCCAGAGCCGGGAGCTGACCCACCGTGTGGCTGAGCTGGAAGCCGAACTGGCCCAGGTGTCCCTCGAAATCGCCCGCTGCCACATCAAGGCGCCGTTCAGCGGCTACATCGTCCAGCGCCAGGTGGAACTGGGTCGAACCGTACGTCCAATGGATGCATTGTTCAAGCTCAGCGCCTTCTCCCCTCTGTACGCCGACGTCTTTCTCTCCGAATCCGAATGCCGGTCGGTCCTGAGCGGGCAGGCGGCCACGATTCGCCTGGGTGCCGACACCAGCGCCCATGCCTCGGGAACGGTGGCCCGGATCAGCCCGGTGGTGGACCAGTCCTCCGGCACGGTCAAGGTGACTGTGGAACAGCGGCAACCTGAGCAGGGCTTCCGGCCCGGGGCGTTCGTCACGGTGCGGATTGAAACCGCCCGCCGCGCCGACGCCCTGCTGATCCCGAAGCGCGCCGTACTCGACGAAGACGGCGAGACGTACGTGTACACCGTGCAGAACCTTATCGCCCATCGCACGCCCGTCCGGCTCGGCACCGAAACCGGCGGCCAGGTGGAGATCCGTCAGGGCCTGCAGGAGAACCAGCAGGTCGTCGTGGCCGGCCAAGGCGGCCTCAAGGACGGCGGCAAGATCAAGATCGTCCAGGTCAAGGGGAAGAACGGCCAGAACCAGCTGGCTCGACTCCACAGCTAGGCGGATCCGGCCGAGGCGGGCGCCGCTGCCCCCTCGGCGACCGTTTGGGCAACGGCCCGCACCGAACCCGCCCGGAGTCCGTCTCCGAACCGGCGATCCCCGGCGCAGCCTGACCCCACGAACAGGAGGCTCTCATGAACTATATCCGCGGCGCGATCTCCCGACCCGTCACCGTGTCCATGTTCGTGGTGGCGGTGATCCTGTTCGGGATCGTCTCGCTCGACCGTTTGGCGCTCAATCTGTTGCCCGACATCTCCTACCCGTCCCTGACCATCGACACCGCCTACACCGACGCAGCGCCGGAGGAGATCGAGAGCCTGATCACGCAGCCGGTCGAGGAGGCCGTCGGCGTGGTCTCCGGCCTCACCCGGATCAGTTCGGTCTCACGACCGGGGCAGTCCGAGGTGGTGCTGGAATTCAACTGGGACACCGATATGGACCTGGCGGTGCTGGACGTGCGGGAGAAGCTCGACTTCGTGGAACTGCCCCGTGACGCAGAAAAATCCGTGATCCTCCGCTTCGATCCGTCCCGTGATCCCGTCATGCGCGTCCGGCTGCAGGGGCTGTCCGACCTGCGTATGCTCCGGTTTTTCGCTGAAAAGGAGTTGAAGAAGAACCTGGAAGCGATGGACGGCGTGGCCGCGATCAAGGTGGTGGGCGGCCTCGAGGAAGAGGTCCAGATCAATATCGACGAGAAGAAGCTTGCCGAACTGGACATCCCCATCACCCAGGTCACGGACATCCTCCAGCGCGAGAACCTGAACATGGCCTCCGGCTCCCTGTACGACCAGGAATCGAGCTACATGGTCCGCACCCTGAACGAATTCAAGTCGCTCGAAGAAATGCGCCGGATCATCATCCGCGACGAGGGGGGACGGCAGGTGCGCTTGGAAGACATCGCTCAGGTGGTCCGCGGCGCCAAGGACCGCGAGGTGATCGCCCGGCTCAACGGGCGCGAGAGCGTCGAGGTGGCGATCTACAAGGAAGGCGACGCCAACACCGTCACCGTCTCCCGTGCCGTGACCCGCCGGCTGGCCTCGTTGCAGGAAGCCAAGATCATCCCGGCCGACGTGAGCTATGCCATCGTCGCCGATCAGGCGGACTTCATCGAGCAGGCCATCGGCGAAGTGCGCAGCAACGCCTGGATGGGCGGGCTGCTGGCGACCATCATCCTGTTCCTGTTCCTCAAGGACGTGCGCAGCACGTTGATGATCGGGCTGTCCATCCCCATTTCCATCATGGCCACGTTCGCCCTGATGTACCAAACCGATCTGACGCTGAACATCATGTCACTGGGCGGTATCGCCCTGGGGATCGGTATGCTGGTGGACAACTCCATCGTCGTGCTCGAAGCCATCGACCGGCACAAGCGGTCAGGGCTGGAACTGGCCGAAGCAGTGTACCGGGGCACGACAGAGGTCAGCATGGCCGTCACGGCGTCTACGCTGACCACGGTGGCGGTGTTCCTGCCGCTGGTCTTCGTGGAAGGAATCGCCGGCCAGCTCTTCACGGACCAGGCGCTGACCATCACCTATTCGTTGCTGGCGTCGCTTGTGGTGGCCCTGACTGTGCTGCCCATGCTCATGGCGGTGCGCTTCCGCCGGGCAGAAGAGCTGTACGGCGCCGACCCCACGACGGAGACAGTGACCGCCACTGCGGAGCGGCTGCTAAGCAAGCGGCGCTGGCTCCGTCCTTTCCAGCAGCTGGAACGTTGGATCGTCCGCGGGATACGGGCTTTGTTCCGCTTCATCTTCGGTGCCATCTTCCAGGTGGTCCTGGCCGACATACGCCGCATCATCGGCTGGATCGGCCGGCTGCTCGGCCGGGCCATCCGGCCCGTGCTGGGGTCCTTTGACCGGGTGTTCCTCTCGCTGCAGCGAGCCTACCCGAACTGGCTGCGGCTGGCGTTGGACCACAAGGTCGTGGTGATCGGGCTGACGCTCGTCGTCACGCTGGCCGCCGCCGGGCTCTACACCACGCTCGGCACCGAGCTGATTCCACCCCTGACCCAGGGCGAGTTCACCTTTGAAATCCAGCTGCCGGAAGGAACATCCATCGAACACACGGACCGGCTCATGCAGGATGTCGAGGGCCGGATCAAACAATATCCGGAAGTGGCCACCGTTTTTTCCAGCATCGGCGGCTCCAACGAAAACCAGTTCGCCCGCCAGGTCCGCAAAGAAAACACCGCCGCCGTCTACCTCGTGATGAAAGACCGCTTGGACAAGGCCGCCGAAGCGCGGTGCATCGACCGGGTTCGCGGCGAGTTGGACACCCTGCCCGAGGTCTCCTACAAGTTCAGCCGACCGGCCCATTTCACCTTCAAGCGGCCGATCGAGGTGGAGGTCGTGACCTACGACCTGGAGCAATTGAAGACGCTTTCCCAGCGCACCGAGGGCATCCTGGCGAGAATCAACGGACTCGACGACATCAAGACCACCGCCGAGATGGGCAATCCGGAAATTCACGTGATCTTCGACCGGGAGCGACTGGCTCGGCTCGGCCTGGACGAGAACCAGGTGGCCCGCGTCATCCGGAACAAGATCCGCGGCGACGTGGCCACTCGTTTCAAGGAGCAGGACAAGCAGATCGACATCATGGTGCGCGCGAACGAGTCCGACCGCACCACCGTGGCCCAGGTGAAGGAGCTCGTCATCAACTCCGCCGCTGCAGCCGATGCTCCAGCTCCGGCGGGGCTCGGTGTTCCGGTGAAGCTGGGCGCAGTGGCCGAGGTCGTCATGGCCCGCGGACCAAACGAGATCCACCACATCAAGTCGTCCCGGGCCGCGGTGCTTTCGGCCAATTTGTCGGGCCGTGACCTCGGGAGCGTTTCGGCAGAAATCAACCGGGAACTGCGCCGCCTGGCGCCGGAGCTCCCCGCCAACGCGACGGTCGCCCTGAGCGGTCAGAACGAGGAGCTCCAGACCGCCTATCGCAGCCTGCTGTTCGCCCTAGGGCTGGCCGCGTTCCTGGTCTACCTGGTCATGGCCGCCCAGTTCGAGTCGCTGGTCCATCCGTTCATCATCATGTTCACTGTGCCGCTCGGCGCAGTGGGCGCCGTTCTGGGTTTGGCCTTCACCGCCACCCCGGTCAGCGTGATGGTGTTCATCGGGATCATCATCCTGGTGGGCATCGTCGTAAACAATGCCATCGTACTGGTGGATTACGCGAACCAGCTCCGCGCCGAGGGTTTGTCAAAGCGGGAAGCGCTGGTGGCTGCGGGGCAGGTCCGCCTCCGGCCCATTTTGATGACGACGCTGACCACGATGCTGGGGCTGCTCCCCATGTCACTCGGCCTCGGTGAGGGCGCCGAGATCCGGGCCCCCATGGCCATCACCGTCATGAGCGGCCTGATGTTTTCGACGCTGCTCACCCTGATCGTGATCCCGGTGGTCTACGAGGCCGTGGATCGGCGGGTCACCGCCGCCGACCAGGCGACCGCCGCGGCGAAGCCCGAACCGCTGACCGGGCTCCGGCCATCCGCCTGCGAGTGAGGTGCAGCCATGAACCTGTCCGACTTCTCCATCAAGTCGCCTGTGACGGTCTGCATGTTCATGCTCTGCTTCCTCGTGCTCGGCGGCATCTCCGTCATCAAGATACCCATGATCCTGCTCCCCGAGATCGATTTCCCCCAGGTGGAGGTCTTCGTCCCCTATCCCAACGCGTCACCGGAACAGGTGGAGCGGAGCATCACCAAGCCCCTTGAGGAAGCCCTGGCCACGGTGGCGCACCTCAAGACGATGAACGCCACCTCCCAGTCCGATGGCAGCTACATCAACCTTGAGTTCGACTGGGGCCTGGACATCGACGTGATTCGTGCCGAGATCCGCGAGAAAGTGGAGCAGGCCCGCGTCGACCTGCCCGACGATGTGGACGACATCTTCGTCCGCAACTTCCGCTCCAGCGACATTCCCATCATCGAGGGGCGCATCTCGTCGGGGCGCGATCTGCGCGGCAGCTACGACTTTCTCAAACACAAGATCAAGAAACCCCTGGAGCGGATCCAGGGCGTCGCCGATGTCGAGATCGGCGGAGTGTCCAAGCGGGAGATTTCGATCTATCTCCGCATGGCCGACATCAAGAAGTACCGCGTCGACGTGGGCCGGCTGTTCCGCCGGCTGGACAGCGCCAACCTCAATGTCTCCCTGGGCCGGGTGCGCGACGGGGTCCACCGCTTCGGCGTGCTGGCCCAGAACGCCCTGGCTGACCTCGAGACCATCCGCAACTTCCCGGTCGATGACCGCGGCCTGCTGCTCCGCGATGTCGCCGACATCGATTATTCCGAGCCCCTGCTCGACTACGGCCGCCACCTCAACGGCGACTACGCCATCGCCGTCACGATTCTCAAGGCGTCCGACGCCAACATCGTCGAGACCGTCCGGGCGATCCGCGCGAAGATCGACGAGATCAACCAGGATCCCGCCCTTGAGGGGATCCAGCTCCTGATCTGGCACGACTCTGCCGAAGAGATCACCAAGGCGCTCAACGGCCTGTTGGAGTCGGGCTTCTACGGCTCGCTCCTCGCTGTCGGCATCCTGTTCCTGTTCCTGCGCCGGATCGGCGCCACCCTGGTGGTGGGCTTCGCCATCCCGTTCTCCATCATCTCCGCCGTGGGCATCCTCTACCTGTCGGGTGGGACGCTCAACGTGCTGTCCATGATGGGGCTGATGCTTTCCGCCGGCATGCTGGTGGACAACGCCGTCGTGGCCCTGGAATCGATCTTCCGCCACATCGAGAAAAGCAAGACCCGGCTGGAGGCGGCCCGGATGGGCACCCGGGAAGTGGTCATGGCGGTCGTGGCCTCGACGCTGACCTCGATCATCATCTTCGTCCCCCTCATTTTCGGCCGGAAGAGCGAGTTCTCCACCTGTTTGTCGGAGGTGGGCATCTCCATCATCATCGCCCTGTGCTGTTAGCTGTTCGTCTCGCTGGCTTTCATCCCGCTCGCCATGGCCCGCTTCATCAGGATCCGTCCGCCCAAGGTTGAATCCACCCGGACCGCGCTGGCATGGGGTTACGGCCGCGCCCTCGACTGGACCATGCGCCACCGCGTCCTCACGACCCTGAGCATTCTGGCGATCATCGTGCTGGCGACCGTTCCCTTCCAGATGCTGCCGGACAACACGCCCGAAGCCAAGGAGATGCGTGACCTGCGGATCCAGTACGAGTTCACCGAAAACTACCACTATGCCGTCATCGAGCAGACCTACGTCAATCCGGTCGAGGCCTACCTGTTTCACAACAAGGCACGCTGGAAGATCAAGGACGTGTACAGCTTCTACAACAACGGCAGCGCCTCCACCCAGGTTTACTTCGACCAGGCCCGCCTGGTGGCCGGCGAAGCCTCCAAGATCCGCGATCAGATCGGTGAGAAACTGCCGGTCATCCCGGGCGCCCGGATCAGCCTGGGGCGGATGCGCGGCGTGGACACCGCCAACTGGGTGGGCGTGAATCTCTACGGCGACGACACCCAGACGCTCAACGAGCTGGTTCTGGAGGCCAAACGCCGGTTCCGCGCCAATCCGACAGTCAAGGAAGTGCACACCGCCCAAGAGCGCGGTCTGGAGGAAGTGCAGATCCGGCTTGACCGCGAGCGCGCGGGCAAGTATGGGATCAGCGCCCAGGCCGTCGGTCAGGTGCTGGGCATCGTGCTCCGCGGGCGCGAGATCCGGGGCTTCCACTCCAGCGATGGCGAGGTGGAGATCTGGGTCAAGCTGCAGGAGGAGGACCGCGAGAACATCGAGGACCTCAAGAGCGTGATCGTGGGCGGCGGTGCCGACGGCGGAGACATTCTCCTGTCGCACGTGGCCGATTTCGAGATCGTCAAGACCGCCCAGTCCATCGAGCGGGAGGACCGCCGCACCCGCGCCTACATCGGGGTGGTCTGCGGCCTGGAAAACCGCGACGAGAGCCGCCGGCTGGTCACCGACATCATGAACAGCATGCCGCTGCCCATGGGTTACACCTGGAGCTTCGACCGCTGGGTGGCGGAGCAGGATGAGGGCAACCAGGAATTCATCTTCAACATGCTGCTGGCCCTGTTCATGGTCTACTTCGTCATGGCCTCGTTGTTCGAGAGCCTGGCCCATCCGTTCGCCATCATGTTCTCGCTGCCGTTCGCGTTCGTCGGCGTGGCGGTCTTCCTGTGGATCACCCACACCCCCTTCAACTTCATGGCCCAGATCGGCCTGCTCATTCTCATCGGCGTTGTGGTGAACAACGGCATCGTCCTCATCGACCACGTGAACAACTATCGGCGCGCCGGCTTGCCCCGCGCCCAGGCGATCCGGGAGGGATGCCTGGAGCGGCTCCGCCCCATCCTGATGACCGCCGGCACCACCGTGGTGGGCCTGCTGCCGCTGGCATTCGGCACCACCAGCATCTTCAACGACCGGTACTTTCCCATGGCCCGGACGGTGATGGGCGGGCTCATCGCGTCCACCATCCTGACCCTGCTTGTGCTGCCCACCGTCTACTCGCTCATCGACGACTTCGCCCTGAGCGCGCGCCGCATGTGGATTCGGACCCGTCCCACCGCCGCAGCGCCGGCTGTGCCGCCGGCCGCGCCAGCCTCCGAACGGGCGGTCTGATTTTTCGACTCTGGCATGACCGATTGATCCCGCGCGCCGCAAGGCGCGCGGCTCTTTTCCTCGGCATCAAAATTTTTGCAACCTGGACAATTCAGACTGCGTATTAGTATTAAGAAATTAGTTGACAATCCAAACCAGCCGACAGAGAATAGAAATCGAAATATTAAAGAATTAGTTATAAGGACACAAATCCCATGGCCCGCAAGAAATCTCCAACCCTCACCGACGCCGAACTGAAGATCATGGAAGTGCTCTGGGAGCGCCGCGCGGCGACCGTGGGCGACGTGGTGGCCGCCCTGAGCGCCGAGCGGGGCTGGGCGTACAACACCGTCCTGACCTTCCTGCGGATCTTGGAGGAAAAGGGGTACGTCCAACACACCAAACAGGGGCGCGCGCACCTGTATCATCCGGCCACCGAGCGGACCGACGCGCGCCGCCACGCCCTGCACCACATGGTCAGCCGGTTTTTCGATGGCTCACCGGAGCTGCTGGTACAGAACCTGCTGGAGCACGAATCGCTGACCAGCGACGAGCTGACCCGGATCCGCGAGCTGATCGACCAGACTGAGGGGGAGGAATCCTGATGGATCCCGTCTTCGTCATGGATTCGCTGGCTCGCCCTGCGGCCGCCGGCTTGATCAACGGCCTGATCGCCGGCTTGCTCCTGACCCTGGGGGTGGCCGTGATTCTTCGGTTCGGGCGACGACTGAACGCCGGCACCCGCTATGGGGTGTGGTGGGTGGCGCTGGCGGCGATCGTGGGATTGACTCTCGGCTTCATGGCCCTTTCCTCGAAGCCCCCCGCCTTCCGGAACCCACCCGCACCGGCACGGGGTGAACCCACGGTGGACCTCCCGGACACGATGTCCGCCACCGCCCTGATGCCCGGTCAGCTCCCGGCTCCGACACGACCGCCGCGGGCTCGGCCGCCTGTCGCTGAAACGGCACCGGATTCCGGGCGCTGGGCGCCGCTGGTGGTCCCCGGTGGCAGTTGGTCTCTGACCCTGATGCTGGTTTGGGTCGTCGGCGCCGCCGGGGGCATGTTGCGCCTCGGATTTCATTGGCTGCGGCTGCAGCGCTTTCGCCGCCGGGCCCGACTCATTGAGCCGGAGCCTCGGCTGGCGGACGAGCTGGCACTGCGCCGGGGCGCGTTTCAACGGAATTTTCGCCTGGCGGTGGCGCCCGGGATCACCATCCCCACCGTCGCCGGCTTCCTGCGTCCCCTCATCCTCTTCCCCGAAGCCATGGTCAACCGCCTCACACCCGAAGAGTTCCGCCAGGTGGTGCTGCACGAGGCCGCCCACCTGCGTCGATGGGACGACTGGGCCAACCTGCTGCAGCAGGTGGTCACGGCCCTCTTTTTCTGCCAACCGGCGGTGCGCTGGATCGGTCGTCGTCTCTCCGAAGAGCGCGAGATCGCCTGTGACGACTGGGTGGTCTCCGCCACCGGCCGCCGCCGTTCGTATATCTTGTGCCTGTCCCGGGTTCTGGAACTGGCCGCCGGTGTCGGCGCCGCCATGCCCTCGCCCGGCGCGGTGCACACCCGCCAAATCCTCAGGAGGAGAATTGAAATGTTACTCGATAAACAGCGCAATCATAATCCCCGCCCCAGCCGATGGCTGCTCTTGGGCGCCATCGTGCTGCTGGGGCTGACGGCCTTGTTGTTCGCCCGTGAGTTGAGTTTCCTGCAGATCACGGAACCGGACATCCTCCCCCCTCCTACAGCAGCATGCACCGACATCGGAGCGCCTCCACCTGATGCCCAGCCCGCCGAGGCAACGCCAACCGACCAGCCGCAATCGGCGCCGGCCGCCAAGGATGAGGCTCGCCTGAAAGCAGAGCAGGCTGCCGCCGAGAAGAAGTGCCAGGAGCTCGAGGCGCACCGGGAGCAGCTTGAAAAGAAGCTGCAATTTCTGGAGCAGAAGATCGATGCGGTCGGCCAACAGATCAACGGGGCGCTCCAGGCCAAGATGGAGCATCTGCAAGCCCGGTTGGAAACGGAGCTGCGCGAAGCGGGCAATTCCACGGAAGCCCGACGGGCCGTCGCGGAGCGCGTCCGCCAGTCCCGCGAGGAGCTGCGCGCCGCCGCCCGAACGGTGAAAGCCGATTTCACGGCCAAGCTGCAGCCCCTGATCGAGGAGATCCGGAAAACGGCCCAGGAGCTGGCCCGGCTCGAAGTGGAAGCTTACCGCCGACATACGGACCACTGGACCCGCGACATGGACGACCTGGTTGGAGATATGGATGAGTTGCTGAGCGGCCTCGATGATCTCGATATCGATATCGATCTGGACCTCGGCCGGGACACCGAACCGCCCGAACCGCCGGCGCCGCCCAAACCGCCGGCACCCCCGAAAAAGGCGGCCGCAACTGCTCCACCGGCGCCGCCCGACGCTCCGGCACCGCCGGCGCCGCCTGCCAAGCCGGACAAAGCTCCGGCGCCGCCCCCGCCGCCGGAATCGCCCAGCCGGCAGGTCGCCGCAAGCGTGTGAGTCGGTCCGACCCGCGGGCATGACACCCTGGTCGGCTGCCGGACCCACCCGTTGGCCCCGACGAGTCAGCCTGATGTCCGACACTCATTGACCCGGGGCCACCGGCCCCGGGTTTTTCAATTCATGACCCAGTGTTTGTCCCGGTCCACGAACTGGATCCCGCACTGGACGCCGTGCTGCCAGATGACGGCCACCCAGGCATTCAGGGTTTGCCTGCCGAAATTGAGCGAGGCGCGGAACGGTCTGCCCAGTTCGAGCCAGTTGGGAAACAAAGCGGGTCCGCCCAGATCCAGTCGGCAGCCGCTCCGGGAAACATCGGCGGTGACGGAGTCTAGAAAGAACACCTCTCCCCGGTCCCCGGTGACCTCCATCATGACCGGCACACGCACGGCCACCCGCAGTTCCTCCCGCGGCCAATACGTTTCGTCGCGCACGATCCACCTCCCCTTCGTATGGTGTCTACCCATACAAACGGATGAGGCGGCCGCGCGTTCGACCCGGACGTGTTTCTTTCGCTGACAATGCCGATTGGGCCGGCTCCGGCGGCGCGTTAGGATTCCCGGACGGTCACCCGGATGATGCGGTCTCCCTGCCGGATGGCGTCCACCACCGTCTGGCCGGCGGTGACCTTGCCGAAAACCGTGTGGCGGCCGTCCAGGTGCGGCTGGGGCGAATGGGTGATGAAAAACTGGCTGCCGTTTGTGTTGGGCCCGGCGTTGGCCATCGAGATCACGCCCTTGTCATGCCGGAGCGGATTGTCCTTGAACTCGTCTTCAAAGCGGTAGCCGGGACCGCCGCGTCCTGTCCCCGTTGGATCGCCGCCCTGGACCATGAAGTCGGCGATCACGCGATGGAACGTGATGCCGTCGTAGAAGCCCTCCCGGGCTAAAAACACGAAGTTGTTCACCGTCTTGGGCGCATGCCGGGCGTGGAGCTCCAGTTCGACGATTCCTTTGTCCGTCTCGAGCGACACCCGGTAGCTTTTCGCGGGATCGATCTGCATCGGGGGAGGCGTTGCCCATTGTTTGAGCGCCATCGTCTGTCCTCCTTGGCGCAATTTGCGCTGACGCTCGAATCATACCATCGAACGGTCGCGGCCCGGCGGAAATGTCACCCTCAGGCGACAGGCGGAACGTCGTCCGACGGCCTGGTCGACAGCTCAACCACGGGCCAGGCGACCAGGCGGTCCGGGTGCGTCAGGAACGCCTCGCGGAAATCGTCCGCGGGAAGCGCCCGGCTGAACAGGAAACCCTGCACTTCGTCGCAGCGGTAATCCCGCAGCAGGTCCACCTGGCGGATGGTTTCCACCCCCTCGGCCACCACTTTCACACCCAAGGTGTGCGCCAGCACGATCACCAGCCGCAGGATTCGCGCCCGCTCCGGGTCCCACTCGACGTTTTCGACAAATGAGCGGTGCAGCTTCAGAGACTGCACCGGCAGACGGGAGAGCGAGCCGAGGGACGAATAGCCGGTGCCGAAATCGTCCATCGACAGATGGATACCCTGGGCCTGCAGCGCTTCGAGCAATTTGACGCTGGCTTCCAGGTCGCACATGGCCACCGTCTCGGTGATCTCCAGTTCCAGCTGGTCCGGCGGCAGCCCGGTCTCCTGCAGCAGCGCCGCGAGCTGTTCCGGCAAGCCCGGCTTATGGAAATGGCAGGCACAGATGTTGACGGCCAGGCGGAGGGCGGGATACCCGGCCGTTCGCCACGCCACGGCCTGGGTGCAGGCCGCCCGCAACACCCACTGGCTGATGGGCAGGATCAACCGAGTCTCCTCGGCCAGCGGAATGAAATCCCCCGGGCCGATCAGGCCCCGCTCCGGGTGGCGCCACCGCACGAGCACCTCGGCGCTCCCGATGCGTCCCGAGGCCAGGTTGACGCGGGGCTGAAAGTGAATCTCGAATTCCCCCCGCTCCACCGCCCGCCGCAGGTCGCGCTCCAGGTTCAGATCGCTGACGTAGCGGCCGTTGTGCTCGGAACTGAAAAAAAAGAACTGGTTGCGACCGCCGTCCTTGGCCTTGTACAGAGCGATGTCGGCATGCTTCATCAGGGTCTCGGCGCTCTGACCGTCCGCCGGTGCCATGCTGATTCCGATGCTCGCGGCCGTGTGCAGCTCCTGACCGTCGATACTGATTGGCGTCGCGAGTTCCTCGAGGATCCGGCTGGCGATCCGCCGCGCACCGGATTCGTCCACCTCCTGCAGGATGACGGTGAATTCGTCGCCCCCCATGCGCGCGACCGTGTCTTCGCCGCGGACGCACCGCTGGAGGCGCCGGGCGGCTTCCTGCAGCAACCGGTCGCCCACCAGGTGGCCCAGCGTGTCGTTGACCACCTTGAATCGGTCGATGTCCACGAACAGCACCGCCATGGATCGGCCCAGCCGCTGGCTGTGGGCGAGCGCCAAGGTCAGCCGGTCGGTGAACAGAACCCGGTTGGGCAGGCCGGTCAGAGCGTCGTGGAAGGCCTGGTGCGTGATCAGCGCCTCGCGCTGTTTCTGTTCCGAGATGTCATGGAATACCGACACATACTGGGCCACCCCGCCCTGGTCGTCGAGGATCGAGGAGATCGTCAGCCATTGCGGGTACACTTCGCCGCTTTTGCGGCGGTTCCAGATCTCGCCCTCCCATCGCCCGGTGGCGATCAACTGCTGCCAGAGGCTGCGGTAGAACTCGGGCGGGTGGTGATCGGACTTGAGGATGCGCGGGGTCTGGCCGAGAACCTCGTCCCCCGCATAACCGGTGATGGCCGTGAAAGCGGGGTTGACGAACTGAATCCGTCCGTCGGCGTCCGTCACCACCACGCCTTCCTCGGTGTTCTCGATGATCTTGGCGGTCTGGCGGAGATGCTGCTCCGCCTTCCGGCGCTCCGTCACGTCCTCCGTGATGCACACAGCGAACTGCGGCCGCCCGGCGGCGTCCCGGTGCATGGCGGCGTGCATCCGGGACCATAGCGTTCGGCCGGACTTCAGGACATAGCGCGCCTCCAGCGTGAACCGGTCGATGCGCCCCTTCAGAAAATCCTGGTAGTAGCGCTCGTGCCGGGTTCGATCGTCCGGATGGAGCAGTTCGGCGTGTCCCATGTCGCGCAACTCGCGCTCGGAATAGCCGGTCATGGTCTGAAAATCGTCATTGGCCCGGAGGATCCGCCCATCGAGACCCACCATGAACACGCCGATGCCGGAACGGGCGAACAGCGTCTCGAAGCGGAGTTTGGAGTCCTCGAGCTCGCGTTCGGCGTCAAACCAGCGGATCACGTGCCGGATGGCCGGCCGGAACAGGGCGATCACCGGCCCGAGCAGCGCCGTCAGGATGGCCAGCTCCACGATCAGGCTGAGACTGAGGGACTGCCGGAGAACCGGAATCCACACCTCCAGCAGGCGGGACAGCAGGTGGGCCGACACCGACAGGGCCACCGCCACGGCCAGCAGCAGCTTTACGGAATGCCGCGGGTCGCGCACGCGGCGCTCCGTTGCGTCTGCCGGATTCCGGATAGGGGCTGCCCTGCGCGCCATGGGCGTTTTCCTCGTCACTCAGCGGCGGGGCCGCGGTCGGCGTTTCGGCCGGCACTCCGTCCGCCGAAACTCCAGCGGAGCCCGTCACGCAGGGTGTCCCGCCACAATCCCCAGCTGTGCCCCTGGGGCAGCACGCGCTCCATCACGCCGCGGACCGTGGGATTGCGCCGCAGATCGGCGGCGAAGCGCTCGTTGGCCGCAACGAAATCCAGTCCACAGATGGCACGCTCGTAACTGCCCCAAACGAGGTAGAAGCGCGTGGGGAGGAGCGCCTCGGCCACCTTCAGCCCGAACGGCTCCCGCTCCTGCTTCAGGAAGCGCGAGCGCCTTGCCGGCGGATAGGCCAGGTTGAAGGCGCCGGACTGGCAGACGCAGCCGCCGAACACGCCCGGGTGGCGATAGGCGGCATAGCCAGCGGCCAGCGCGCCCAGTGAGTCGCCGGCCATCACCCGCCGGGCCGGCTCGCGCGTCAGGCTGTAGCGTCCGGCCAGCTCCGGCAGCAGCTCCTCGGCGAGAAAATCGGCATAGGCGGCGTTCACCGTGTAGTCCCGGGTGCGGTCGCCGTGGTGGATGAAGACCCCTACCGCCGCCAGTTCGCCGACTTGCTCCATGTAACCGAGGATCCGGTCGGCCAGGCCCAGCGCCAGATACTCCGCGCCGTCGTGGAAGCACACCACCGGCCAGCGGCGCCGGGGCGTGTAGGCCGCCGGCAGGCAGACCGTGACGCGGCGCGAGCCGGCCAGTTGTCGGCTGCGCACCCGGAACGACTCGCGCGGCCCCAATGGCGCCGATGCGTCCAGGTCCGCTTCGGGTGCGGACCGGTACCGGGGCATGCGCAGTTCCGAGTTCTCACCGCCTCCCTCGGAGATCACTCGGGGGTTGAGCGGATCCATCCGCCACTCCCCGTCAACGACGAACTTGTAGTCCAGACGCGCCGCCGGCTCGAATGCCATCTCCAGTGTGAACAGGTCGGTGCCGGGAATTCGGGACAGCGGCAGCCGCCGCCGCCAGCCTGTCATGTCACCGGTGACGGCGACCCGCCGGGCGGATCCACGAAAGACAAAGACCGCCCGGTCCTCGCCCACTACCGGGAAACCGAGCCGTTCCTGCAGGCCGGGGAAACGCCGGTCGAGATACTGCTGGCGATCGGCGCCGGGCTGCCGGGTCAGCTCGTCGATAAACCGGATCCAACGATTGATCATCGCGGGGCCATTCGGTCAAAGTCGCTCACCGCCGTCACCCAGCTTCTGGCCGGGTCGGGCGGCGCGTTGCCGGATTGGATGCACACGGCGCCGTCGGGGATTTGCATGGCTCGTCCGGCAGCCCGGCCCCGCGCACCACCCGCTCGAGCCGGAGCACCGGGCGGAGTTCGCCGGGCGGCGGATCATCCGCGAACCGCACGCACTCCAGGAAGAGCCCCGAGGGCGGTGCGGTCCAGCGGGCGGGCTCAGGCGACGGGCCGTCGAAGTACGCATCAACCTGTTCCCGGGTGAGCCGGCCGGCGCCCACCGCCACCACCGTGCCCACCAGGCGCCGGACCAGTTTCCACAGGAAATGGGTGCCACTCACCCGAAACAGGATCAGGTCGCCGCACTCGCGGAGCTCGAATTCGCTCAGCTCGATCTTGGTGGATTTGTCCTCCAGTCGCTTGTCGACGAACGAGCGGAAGTCGTGCCGGCCGACGATTCGGGCGGCCACGGCCCGCATGCGCGGCAGGTCCAGCGGATCCTTGACCCACCAGACGTACCGCTTGCCGAACGCCGTTTTCCGACGCGACACCTGGTACAAGTAGCTCCGTGACCGGGCATGGTAGCGAGCGTGGAAGCGGGGCGGCACCGGCCACACCTGCAGCACGGTGATGTCCGGTGGGAGAATGTCGTTGAACGCTCGGATGATCTCGTCCGGCGGGCGGGATTTGGATACCTCGATGTGCGCCACCTGGCCCAGGGCGTGGACACCCGCATCCGTCCGGCCCGCCCCGAGGAGTTCCAGTTCCTCAACGCCGAATACTGACCGGGCCGCGGCCAGCATTTCACCCTGGACGGTGCGTGTGTTCCGCTGCAACTGCCAGCCACCGTAACGGGTGCCGTCGTACTCCAGCAGCAGCTTGTACCTGGCCATGCCCGGCCTCCTTGTGCGCCCCGCCGCGAACCGCCGGGCAGGGACTCCGATGATATGCAATGCATGATCTTAGCGCGCCGCGGCGCCCGGCCCAAAACGAAAAGAATGGTAATAATATTTAATGTATTATTATTACATGTATGCTATATTTCAACAGTTCGTCAAACACGGCTCGTGTACGGCACGCTTAGACGCATCGATTGACTGATTTCGATCTGGTGACGACAACCGCCGCGCGACGTCGCAAGGAGAAACCATCATGAAGGATGAAACCCGTCAGAAGGTCAAATCGGATTTCAAGGAGTTCGTGGGCTCGGCCAAACAGGCGGCCACCGAAATCAGCGAACAGCTGGGGCGCCAGGCCGAGAAAATCATAGATGAGGCGAAGGCCGTGCACCGACAGCTCATCGTGTCGGTCCGGCTGGACGACGAGTCGGTGCATCGTCTGGAGCAACTGCTGGAAGCCGGCGTCTGCCACACCCGGTCCGAAGCCGTCGCCTTTCTCACCCGCGAGGGGATCAAGGCCCGGCGCGACCTGTTCGACAAGATCGATCAGAAGATCGAGGAGATCCGGCGCATCCGCGAGGAGTTGCGACAGCAGGCGTTCTGAGGCGGTGATGATACATCCGCCTCGGCGTGCCTTTCGCCGGGGTGCTCTGGCTCCGATACCCCGCTTTGTGATGTACGGGCGTATGCCGCGTTTGACGCACGCGGCCCGATGTACCGCGCCGCCTGGCGGCCGCGAGTTCAGCCACGGCACGAACGTGCAGTACTCGCGCCACTGCCCTATGCCGCGTTCGCCGAACGCGGCCCGCGGTACGATCCCGCCGCACCAGCGGCGGCGTGTAGCCAGGACCGACAGGTCCGGGTCCGCCGCGGGTCCGTGCGGCCGAGCTCTGCAGGAGCAACGGGGAAAGGCTGACGATGGGGGGCCCCATGTATGGCCCCATTCCGGGTTGTGCCGAACGGCACAGGGGAACAGCCATATTCTCCCAAGGGTCATTGGCTCTGTCACGTGTCCTTGGCTTCGTCTCGTGTCCTTGGCTCTGCCCCATTTCCACCGCCCCGGCGCGGCCGGGCCGCGGGAGCGAGCGATCCGATCCCACGGATCGTGCAGATTCAGCGAACCGCGTCCGGCGGACGCGGCGTACGGTTAGTCGCGGAAAGCCAGATCCCGGCGCTCGCTCCGCAGAAAACCAGAGCGCAGACGTATCGACGCACTCCAGGCCGGCGCCAGATCACCGCGGTCGTGCAGCGCGAACTCGCGGCCGCCAGGCCGCGAGGTGCTTCGGGCCCACCCGAAGTTGCATTTGCCTCCGGGAATTCCTACAATAGCCGCACCCGCGCCGACGGCGGCAATCGCGGGCCGGAGACAGCGCCGGTGTTTTTCCTGAAAAAACTGCTCAGAGCCGTGATCCTGCCGCCCGGGCTGTTGGTGGCGGTGTTCGCCGCCTGGGGCATCTGGCGGCTCGCCCACCGCCGCCGCTCGGGCTGGTGGTTGCTGGGCGGGGCGCTGCTGCTCTATCTGCTGTCCATCGGCGCCACCGCCAACCGGTTCCTGGACCTCGTCGAGATGCAGGGATGGGATGCGGCCGCGGTCGTCGCGGCCGACGTGATCGTCCTGCTGGGCGGGGGACTCGTGGAGGGCGTGCCCGATTTTTCCGGCACCGGCACGCCTGCGCCCGACGCCATGGGCCGCGTGGTGGACGCCGTGCGCATCCACCAGCAGCAACCCCGGCCCATCATCTTCTCCGGCGGCGCAGTGGCCGGCTGCGAGCCGGAAGCGCCGGTGGTCCGGCGACTGCTCATGGATCTGGGCGTACCCGCCTCAGATATCATCCTGGAATCCGAAAGCCGCGACACCGCCGAAAACGCCGTGAACGTCCGCCGCCTGATGGATGCGCACGGTTTCCGCCGGGCCGTGCTGGTCACATCGGGCTACCACTTGCCGCGCGCGCTGTATCTGTTCCGCCGGGTCGGCGTCGACTGCACCGGCTACCCGGCCAACCTCCAGGCCGAGCGCAAGCGGCGGCTGAACTACCTGGATTTTTTCCCCAGCGCCGACAATTTCCGCAAGAGCGTAACCGCCATGACCGAACTGCTAGGGATGGCGTTCTACCGCTGGCTCGCTTGAGCCGTCGCGCCGCATATCGCCGCCGCGCTTGATTCCCGGACTGAAAAACGATAATCTGTTATTCGACCCAACGGTATCCGAGTTTCACCGGCCGTCCGCAATCCGGACGCATGGAGCGCACGATGGACGTACTGTTCCTGTCCCGACTGCAGTTCGCCCTGACCATCGCTTTCCACTATCTGTTTCCGCCCCTGAGCATCGGCCTCGGTGTCATCCTCGTGGCCATGGAGGGGATGTATCTGAAGACCAAAAATCCACTGTTTCACCAGATGACCCGCTTCTGGGTGCGCATCTTCGGTTTGATTTTCGCCCTGGGCGTCGCGTCGGGCATCGTCATGGAGTTCCAGTTCGGGACCAACTGGTCGGCCTATTCCCGCTTCGTGGGCGACGTGTTCGGCAGCGCCCTGGCCGCCGAGGGTGTGTTTGCGTTTTTCCTCGAATCCGGGTTCCTGGCCATCCTCCTGTTCGGCTGGGACAAGGTCAGCCCGCGCATGCATTTCATCTCGACGATTTTGGTCGCTGCCGGCGCCCATTTCAGCGCCGTCTGGATCATCGTGGCCAACTCGTGGCAGCAGACCCCTGCCGGGCATCACGTCGTCATGGGCCCCAACGGCCCCCCGGCCGAGATCGTCGCTTTCTGGCAAGTCGTTTTCAATCCGTCCACCCTGGACCGGCTGAGCCACGCGGTGCTGGGCGGCTGGCAGGCGGCGGCGTTCTTCGTGCTCAGCGTGAGCGCGTGGTACCTGCTGCACCGGCGCCATACGGAGTTTGCGAAAATCTCGATGAAGGTGGGACTGGTGGTGGCGGCGTTCGCCTCGCTGATGCAGCTGGCGACGGGCCATTCCAGCGCCATGGGAGTGAGCCGGAACCAGCCGGTGAAGCTGGCGGCGTACGAAGGGCACTTTGAGGCGTCCGCCCCGGCACCTCTCTACCTGTTCGGCTGGGTGGACGAGAACGCGGAGACTGTTCGCTTCGGCGTCCGCGTGCCCGGCTTGCTCAGCTGGATGATCCACGGCGACCCGGCTGCGCCGGTGGCGGGGCTGCGGGCGGTGCCGCCCGGTGAGCGGCCGCCGGTCAACCTGGTGTTCCAGACGTACCACCTCATGGTGGCGCTGGGCATGGCGCTGTTGGCGCTGTCCTGGTTCGGCCTGTTCATGTGGTGGCGGGGCCGGTTGTTCGAGACGCGCTGGCTGCAGTGGATTCTGGTCTTCGCTGTGCTGGGTCCCCAACTGGCCAATCAGGCCGGCTGGGCGTCGGCCGAAGTGGGCCGCCAGCCGTACATCGTCCACGGTCTGCTGCGCACCACCGACGCCCTGTCGCCGGTGGTCGGCGCCGGCGAGGTGCTGACGTCGATCATCCTGTTCGGCCTGGTCTACCTGCTGCTCTTCATACTCTTTATCTACCTGCTCAACGAGAAGATCCAGCACGGGCCCGTCGAAGACGACACCGCGGGGGAGGGACAACGGGCATGAGCACGCTGCTTGACCTGAACACGATCTGGTTCATCCTCGTGGGCGTCCTGTTCGCCGGCTACGCCGTCCTGGACGGGTTCGACCTGGGCGTCGGGGCCCTGCATCTGTTCACCCGAACCGACACCGAGCGCCGGATCATGATCAACGCCATCGGCCCGGTCTGGGACGGCAACGAGGTCTGGCTGGTCACCGGGGGCGGCGCGCTGTTCGCGGCGTTTCCGGAGGTGTACGCCACGGCCTTTTCCGGATTCTATCTCGCGTTCATGCTGCTGCTAGTGGCGCTGATCTTCCGGGCGGTGGCCATCGAGTTTCGCTCCAAGCAGCCCGGGCGGCGGTGGCGGCAGATGTGGGACATCAGCTTCGCGGTGAGCAGCGTCGTCTCCAGCCTGCTCATCGGGATCGCGCTGGGCAACATCGCCTGGGGCATCCCGCTGACCGAACGGTACGAGTTCGCCGGCTCGTTTCTCGCCCTGCTGCACCCGTATGCGTTGCTGGTGGGCGTCACCACTGTGGCGCTGTTCATGATGCACGGCGCCATCTACACGGTGATGAAGACCGACGGCGAGCTGCAAGCCAAGGTCCGCGGCTGGGTGAACCACACCATCATCGGCTTCATCATCTGTTACGCGACCACCACCATGGCCACCCTGCTGTACGTACCCAACATGACCGACACCATCAAGCGCTACCCGGTTCTCTTTCTCGTGGCGCTGCTGAACATGCTGGCCATCGCCAACATCCCCCGCGAGATCCATCACGGCCGCGAGTTCCACGCCTTTCTGTCGTCGTGCGCCGCCGTACTCGCCCTGCTGACCCTGTTCGGCATCGGCATGTATCCTAACCTGATCTTCTCCAACCCGGCCGCGGCACACAGTCTCACGGTGTACAACGCCGCCTCCTCGCCCCAGACGCTGGGGATCATGCTGGTCATCGCGCTGCTGGGGATGCCGCTGGTGATCGCCTACACGATCAGCATCTACTGGATCTTCCGCGGCAAGGTGAAACTGACCGCTACCAGCTACTGAGCGGCACCGCTGCGCCGATGCGCCCTTGCCCGGTCCAGCGGTGTTGCGGCTACAGCAATCGCTTGAGGATCGTCAGATCGACCGCATCGATGGCGCCGTCCTGATCCAGGTCCGCGGCGGCGGCGGCCAGGTCGTCTGACCGGAGATTTCCCGCCAGGTAGTCAGCCAGCAGGATGGCATCCGCATTGTCCACGGCGCCGTCCCCGTTCAAGTCGCCGACGAGCGCGCCGGCGGGCCGCTCGTAACAGCCGATATCCGAGGCGGCTCCCTGGGGCCGGGCCACGCCGTCGAGGTCGTCCGCGACCCCAACAAGCGTCAGCCCGTGATCCACCGCCCAGGCCGGTTCCGGCAGGTGGTGGTCGCCGCCGGGATCGATGAAAAGCTCCGCTGCCGTGTGCGACGCCGAGTGGACATCCTGGCCGGAGCCCGACTGCCACGCCGCCAGCGTCAGGAAGGCGTCGTCCAGGCTGATGCGGGTCATGATGTTGTAGTCGCTCACCAGGCCGCTCAGGCTGCCCGTGTCCGTTTCCAAACCGCCGCGGGAACCGTCGTGAATGAGGATGTTGTTGAGGATCTGATTGCCGGTGGAGCCGTTGATCATGTTGAGCGCCCATCGCGCCGACGACGGCATGTGCACCGTGTTGTGGGCGATCAGGTTGTTCCGGCAGCCCCATTGGGTGCCCTGGCCGTCGTCCCACAGGGCGATCCCGCCGGCCTGATTCCCATAGATCAGGTTGTTGGTGATGCGGGACGTCCGCACCGACGCGAGGTTAATCCCGGCCCCGCCGCCCGCGCCGTTGGCGGTGACCACGTTGTACTCCACGCGGGCCTCCGAGCAGATCCCGTCGCCGCCCATGGACGGGTCGGCGTTGATCTGGATCCCGCAGCCGCGATTATGATGGCAGTAGTTGTGGCGGATGACCGCGTCGTCGCCACTGTTGCTGTGGTAGATGCCGTGCTCCTGGCTGGAGTAGGCGCACTCGTTGAACTCGGCGGTGAACGCCTCGGCGAAACCGGTGAAGATGCCCCACTTCTGGTTGTGGTGGCAGTGGCAGTTGCGGATGACCACGTGGTCCGCCTCGCGGATGTCGATGCCGGCCGATCCCGTGGCGCCCGTGACCTCGAATCCGTCGACCAGCCACCAGTCGTGGTTTTCGATGTTGATGACGCTGCCGTGCCAGTTGTCCGGCCCCGCCGTGTTGATCACCACGGACGCGCCGGCTTCGGCCCTGAATTGCACGGGCTGCCCCGCCGCGCCGGAGGATTTGGAACGGAAACCGGCATAGGCCCCGCTGCGGACGAGCACGACATCCCCCGCCTGGACTTGGTCGGCGGCGCGCTGCAGGGTACGCCACGGCTGGGCGGACGACCCGGGACCGCCGTCGCTTCCGGCGGGCGAGACATAGTACGTCGCCGGCAAGCAGAATGCTCCCGCCACTACCAGCATGATCAGAATCAACCAACGGCGGCAACACATGGATCGCTTCCTCCGTTCAATTCCTGGCCCGGTTCCCGCGTCCGCTACGGTTGCGCCGGCGCTCAGTTCCAGTGCCTGATCCGGGGCCAGAGTTCACCGAGCGGGATCTTCGGATCGCGGCCCACCCGGATGGTGAAGTGCTCCTCGGCCATGGCCCACGGATGCCCCACCCGCTCGGCCTCCTCCACCCGGCTGAACACTTCCAGGGCGTCCTCGCGGCTCACCTGAAGCAGGATGACCACCGCGCCGGTGCAGTCGCGCGGACCCCAGATAAAGTAGTTCTGGTGGGCGGAAATGGCTTTGGGCAGGCCGTGACGGCCGCCGAAGAAATCGATCGCCCCGGCCTCGCCGTAGTTGCCGGCGAAGATGCAGGTTCGCGCTCGTTCCGCCGCCGGCAGGCCGTGGTACACCCGGGCCACCGTCGCCACCATCTCCGGCCAGCCGAACATGTCCCCGAAGTGCTGGGGCAAGGGGCCTTCATGGGCCACCTCGGTCTTGAGTCGCTGCAGGCCCAGGGCCGCCATGTAGGGCGGGATCGCCGCCACAGGCAGGACGGGCAGAACCAGCGGGGCTAACGCCGCCCCCGTGGCCGCGAGCAGCGCGGGGTACGCCGCCCGCAGCCAACGCAACCCGCGGACGCGTTCCAGCCGGACGGCCCACCAGACACCTCCGGCGGCCAGCAGCATCGGGTAGGCGGGGGCCAGGTAATAGTGCTTGGCGTGCATGACGATCATCAATCCCAAGAATATAAGGAACGCCAGACCGAGGTGACGGTGGCGCCGGCCCTCCCGGTCGGCGAGGTAGAACCAGATCCCGGCGAGCCAGAGCGGCAGGGTGACTGGGTTGAGGATCAGCACCTGCTGGATCAGAAACTCGAGCGGGGGGTGGATCACGTTCTTCCCCGTGGCGCGAACGTTCTTCAGCAGCTCGAGGGTCGCCCAGCCATGGCGCCATTCCCAGATCACGTTGGGTAGGATGATGACGACCGCCAGCGCCGCGCCAATCCAAAACCATCGGCTGGCGAGTGCCCGCCGCGCGCGGGTCAGAAGCAATCCCGCCACCAGAGCCGCGGCAAAGAAGATGGTCGAGTGCTTGTTCATGAAACCGAGACCGAGCAGCACGCCGAATCCCGCCCAGTAGCGCGGCTCGCTCAGCCGGACCGCCCGCAGCGCGCACCAGACGGCGCCCACCCAGAACAGCGGCTCCAGGGCGTTCATGGACAGGAGCGTGTCGATGCCGAAGTAGATGGTCGCCGCCAGAGCGCCCAGCCCGGCCAGAAACACCGCCAGCCGCCCGCCCCCCAGCTCGTGCGCCATGGCGCCGGTGAAGAAGACCTTGGCCGCGCCGGCCACCGCCGGGAAGAACCGGATGGCGAACAGGGAGTCGCCCAGCAGCGCGCGGCTCAGCCAGGCCATCCACGCGACCATGGGGGCGTGGTCCACGTATCCCCAGTCCACGTGTTCACCGCAGGCGAGAAAGTACAACTCGTCCCGGAAATAGCCATATTGGCCGTTGGTAAAGAAATGGATCAGCAGCTTGGTCAGTGCCAGCCAACCGGCGATGGCCAGCGGGGACGACCAGGCAAGCCGGGACGGCAAGACGGCTTGGCCCGTCGGAACAGCCGGTTCAGCAGGATGGGGGTCCATGCATCCATGATACCGCCCCGCCAGCGGATGTCAACGGGCCGATCCGGCGCGACCCAGCCCACATTTTCCATGACGGCACCGCCAAACCGGCCTATCATCAGATGTTGGAATCGGAGATGGTAGACGGAACATGCCCCATCTGAGCGCCAGCTCCTACCGCCCCCCCGTGTGGCTGCGCAGCGGCCACCTCCAGACGATCTACCCCGCCCTGTGCCGGCGCGTGGACGGCGTGGTGTATCGGCGCGAACGGGTGGAGCTCCCCGACGGCGACTTCGTGGACGTGGACTGGCGCCGCACCGGCGCTCCCCGGGCGGCGCTGATTCTGCACGGGCTGGAATCCAGCAGCCGGTCCCACTACGTGCTGGGCATGGTGCGCGCCCTGGGCCGACGGGGCTGGGACGTGGCGGCGCTGAACTTCCGCGGCTGCAGCGCCGAGCCGAACCGCCTGCTCCGCTCCTACCACAGCGGTGACACCGACGACGCGGCGGCGGTCCTGGCGCGGATGGCCGCAGCAGACTACCGGGATCTCGCCCTGGTGGGTTTCAGCCTGGGCGGCAACGTGACACTCAAGTACCTTGGCGAAGCCTCCTCCGCCTTGCCCGACCGTCTGCGGATGGCGGCGGCCGTGTCGGTCCCGTGCGACCTGGCGGCATCGGCCCGCCGCCTGGCCCGGCCGACCAACCGGCTCTACATGCGCCGGTTCATCCGCCGGCTCATTGGGAAAATCGCCGCCAAGGCCGTCCGGTTCCCCGACCAGGTGCGATTGGCGGATTACAAAGGCATCATCAACTTCGAGGAATTCGATGATCGTTACACGGCGCCCGTCCACGGCTTCGCCTGCGCCGCCGACTACTGGGCGCGTGCGTCCAGCCTGCCGTTTCTCCCGGCGATCCGGGTGCCCACGCTGGTGCTCAACGCGCGGGACGACCCTTTTCTGACCCCCGAGTGCCACCCGGTCGCCGCCGCCGCAACCAATGCCAACCTGTTCCTGGAAACCCCTCGCTGGGGTGGCCATGTGGGATTCATCCGTCCGGCCGGGGAGTATTACCACGAAACCCGGGTGGGCGAATTTTTCGAACAGATGCTCCCCGTCATTAAAGGGACCAGCTGACGATGTCGGTGGATCCGGAGCGAAAGAGTCACTCCGCGAAACGGACCACGGCACGGACTCGGTTTTCCGCGATATCCAGGGCGAAGGTGCGGTACACCGCCAACTCCCCGCCGCCCACACGGATCAACCGGTCGGGCGGCCCGAAACGGTCCAGCCAGGCCTGGCGGTCGGACACGCCCACGGCGCCGTCCTCGACCAGTTCGACGAAATAGTCCAGCTCCAGGATCCGCAAGCCGTCCCCGCGGTAAACGTTGCCGGCGAAATCCCCCACGTCGAACGGGATCCTCCGCATCGGCTTGAGCCGCCGCTCGATCTCGTCTGTCACCTCGCCCACGGGCACCCGCTCGGTGTAAAACACCTGCAAACCGGGACTCTGGCGGGCGGCCCGTTCCGGATGCGGCAGGCCCAGGACACGGCGCACTTCGTCAGCGTGCGGTCCCGTCGTCTCGATCCGGAGGAACGCCTGCCGGGCCTCGCGAGCCGAGGCAGCCCGTCCCCGCTCGGCGAGGATGGCCGCCAGGTTGTACACGGCCGCCGCGCTGTCGGGACGACGTTCGATGATCCCCTTGAGCAGCTCAATGGCGGCGCCGGAGGTGCTCAACCCGCTGTTGTCGCCCAGCAGGTAAAGCGCCACGGCCTTGGCCACGCCGACGGCGGCGTCCGCCGGGTCCAGTTTCGATGCGTCTTCGGCGGCGGCCAGGGCCCGGGCGTACTCCCCCTTCAGGATGAACGCCGACGCCAGGTTCACCCGCGCCGGCACGTAGAACGGGTCCCGGTCGGCCGCTTCGCGCAGGCACCGGATCGCCTGGTCGAGCCGGCCGCTGAAGAGGGGGTCCTGCCGGTACTCCGGTCCCTCCTGGCGCCGGAGCTCGTAGCGGCCCGCCGGCGTGTACGGGTCCAGCAGTGCCGGCAGCTTGAAGCGCAGACTGTCGGCATGGCTCTGGAACGCCGGCGTCTGCCTCGCCAGCTCGTAGTAGCAGAAGCCCAAATTGTTGAACACCTCGCGTCCCGGAAAACGGTGGCTGAAGCGTTCCAGCAGCCGTACAGCGTCCTCGTAGCGGCCCAGTTGGGCGAGCCGGACGCCGAAGTGGAACAAATCCAACTCTTCAACCACCTGAACCATCTGGCTCCTCAGAAAAACGGCCCGGTCCGCCGGGGAGGGATGCTCGCCGCCTTCGGCGGCGGCGTGCGGCAGTTGACGGACCCATTGTTCGAAGAACGACTGGCCCCCGCCCAGGATGACCGCCGGATCGTAGCCGGCGATGGTCATGTAGACGAGACCATAGCTGTCCGCTTGGAGCTCCTTGACCCGGACGACGCTACGGATAGACTCGCCCGAGTCGGCTGCGCCGCCGGCCTGGCCCAGCAGCTCCTCCAACAGCTGGCGCCGGTCTTCGGCGCCCGGATACTTCTGAAGCGCCATGAATGCGGAACGATGCCAGAAATCGTCCTTAGCCAGGTGGGCCAGTTCGTGCCCGAGGAGGAAGGCCAGCCGCGCGTCGCCGTCGGCGGGTGGGACATCCCGGTAGCACAGGCGCAGGCCGCCGGCAGACATGACGATGCTGCCGTCGGGTAGAGCGACGGCATGGGGGTCGCCGTCACCTCGAATCACCACCAGACCGGGCAGGCGGTTCCCTTTCTTGTCGGCGGCGGCTGCCACCCGCCCGAACACCTGTTCCGCCCGGCCCACCAGCGGTTCCTCCTGGATGGTCAGCAAGCCGAAGTTCCGGATCCACCAACCCGCCGAATCGGCGGGGTTGGCGTCCTGGGCGGAAAGTGTCATCGCCCAGCCGGTCAGGATGACGCTCGCGAGCAGAAGTCGGCGCATGGTCATTCCCCGCGCACCAGCAGTCCGATATCCACCAGGGCGCGATCGATCCGGCGGAACGACGCGGTGTTCGGCAGCCCGGCATCGATCTGGCGGCGGATTTCTTCGAATGCGGCGGCGACGCCCGGCGGTCCGCCTGCGGCACTCACATCGGCCACGAGGCGATCGATCTCGGCGTGCTTGAAATATGCGCCGCAGCCGGTTCGCACGGCGATTCGGCCGCCGCCGACCCAGGCGCCGAGTTCCATCCGGGCCGCGCCGCGGGCGCCGCCGGCGGTGAGGGTCCGGTCGAAGAGTGCCTCAGGCAGTTCCGTCATCTCGTTTTGGCGCAGGCCGACTTCGGCGCGGTCGTACCCGGACCGCAGTTCGGCCGTTCCACCCAGTCGATCCAGATCACGGCGGATGTGGGCCAGCGTTTCGGCGGCCGCCACCGGGTCGCCCGCCCGCAGGTGCAGCTCAGCCTCCACCCAGCGCAGGCCGAGCGCAAACCAGCCGTCCGCCGGCGGAGCGCCGAATCCGTACGCCGCACCGTCCGGCAGCCGGATCTCCGCCGCCCAGGCAGAGGGAACCGTAGCCGGTCCAGCCATTGCCGCCCGGACAGAAGACAGGACAGTTGCCGGGTGCTGGACTTCCGCCAGACGATCCTCGCCGACAGTGTCACGACCGGATGGCGCCGGCACTGCCTGGTCCGGTGCGGCGACGGGCGTCGCCGGGACAACCGGGACGACCGCTGTCGGCGTCGGACCCGCCATCCGGATGGGCGCGATCGCGATGAGGACGGCGGCCAGCAACAGCGCGGCCGCAGCCGCGGCCGGTACGGCCCAGCGGGGCGCGGCCCGGAAGTCGCGGACCGGGGCCGCCGCCGGCGTCTGCCAGGCGGAAACGACCTCCTGGTTGAACGCGATGGCCCCCGCTGCCAGGTCGTAGCAGTCGGGGCACTGGTCCAGATGATCCACGATCATTCGCTGCCGGTCCTCGGCCAGGCGGCCGTCGGCCCAGGCGGCGATCTCTTCCAAATCTGGACAGTTTGTGTGTTCCCGCATTTCTCTGATCCTCCCCCGGCGACAGCCGGTGTGGCGCTCATCGCATTAGACGGCCGCGCCCGACTGTTTAACCGGGTTTTTCCCCCGGATCCTCCCCGCCGCCCGCGTCTCCGCGGTCGGCGACGGCGTCGTCGAAGAAGTTCAGCGATTTACGGGCGTCCGCGCAGCCCAGCATCTCGTCTACGGACTCCCGCACCATGCGCCGGCGCACCAGGAGCCTGCGCAGCTGCTCCTGGATCTTCTCGAACCGCCGGTAGAGGGCGACCTGGTTGCCGCCGAACGACCGGGCGAGCTGGGCCACGGTCAACCCGTCGACGTAGCGCAGCCGGATGAGCAGACGATCCTCGGCCGGCAGGTCCGCCAGCGCGTCGCGCAGGGCGGCGCTGAGCCGGGCGGACTGTTCCACGTGCCGGATCCGGCCCAGCTCCTTCTCCGCCGACTGGCTCCGCGCCGCCAAGTTCTCCACCAACTCCAGGGGCACCAGCGTCGTCATCCGGCGCAGCGGCAACTCCGCCGCCAGCCGGAACAGCTCGTCCCGGTCGAGGGACTCCCCGTGGCGCGCGCGCAGGGCCGCGAATGCCTCTTCGAACGTGCGCCGGCCCCGCACCATGAGCTTTTCCAGCTCCACCGCCAGCGCGCCACGCTTGAGCGCGGCGGCCGACGGCCGCCAGCGGCCCTGCTCCTGGGCGATGTAGTCGAGGAGCAGGCGCTGGATCACCGTCACCAGGAAGGTCTGGACACTGCTCAACCCCCTGAATTTCCGCAGGACGTCGTAGTCATTCTCCACGAGCCGGACCAGCACGCGCGAACGGAATTCCTCGAGCTCGTCCGCCGGCAGCCCCCGGCGGCGGCCCACCCACCGGATCACCCGCTCCACCTGCGGCAGGTTGCGGGTGAGGAAATCCTCGGGATCATGGATGGGAGGGTCTAGCGCCATTGTCCGTTCAACACGAAGCCCGCCCAGAAATAGGGGTGGCTGAGGTCCGGCGGTTCTCCGGTTGGTACCGTCGCCGCGATGCGGACCTTGCCGTCGATGAACTCCCGCTGGGCGAGCCGGGCGGCTTCGGTTTTGGCTCGGCCAGACTTGAGCTGGCGGTAGTAGAGTTTCTGGAATTCCGCCGTCGATGCGTCGGCGACGCTCCAGAGCGTAGACATCACCGTGCGCGCCCCGGCGTACAGGAAGGACCGGTTCAACCCCACCAGTCCTTCGCCGCCAAGCTCCCGGCCCCGGGCGGTATCGCAGGCGGACAGACTCACCTGCTCGGCATCGATCCGCACGTTCTCAAAAACCTCCCAGGCCTGGAGGAAGCCGTTGTCGCGGTCGTCACCTCCTTCCGCCGGGATGGTCAGGAGGAGCCCACTGTCCATAGGGCTCACCGGATTGTAAAAACCGTGGCAGGCAAAGTGGAGGTAGCCGGGTAGCCGATCCAGCGACTTCACCCGTTCCTCGCGGGCCTCGGCGCCCAAATACGCCACGTGGGCGCCGGGATACAAGGCGGCAATCCCCTGCACCTCGTCGCGCGACGCGGGCAGAGGCGGCACCGGGTCATCGCGGAGCACCCATCGGAGCAGTCGCCCGGCCGGCCCGCCGGCGGCCTGGCCCGGATAGTCCGGATCGCCGAACAGCACCACCGGCCGCGCAGTGCGCGGCGGCTCGTCCTGCAAGCCATCGGCGAATACGGTCGCGGAGATCACGTATGAAACCGGTTTCTCTTCGATCAGGTAGCGGTTCGTGGCCAGACCCAGCGCGGCGAACGGCAGCATGTGCAGTGGTCCGTCGGGGCACACCACGATGCGCTGCGAGCGTCGCACCAGATCATCGACGGGCGCCACGAATTGCCGGTACAGGGCGTGAGCCCGGCCCATCAGCCGAACTTTTCGGCTGGCGGGATTGCTGAGCATGGCGAGATAGTATTCCACCGCTTCCTGCACCTGCTGCCGGCCGAGCGGAACGGACTCCACCCGCAGCTGGCCGTTCAGAAGGGCGAACAGGTGGGTGGCTCGCTCGCTCACCGCGTAGGACAGAAACAGGGTGTCCCGTCCCATCACCGCGGCGACCTGCTCCGCCGTCAGCGTCTCCGGCGCCCGCAACGCCGCCAGGCGGGGAGACGCTTTGCGAATGGCCTCCCAGACCAGGGCCTGCTCGCGGCGACGCTCCGCCACCAGGCGCCGGCGCTCCGCGATGCGTTCCGGCTCCCTGTCGGGGCTGAGCTGCATCAGCTCATCCTGCGCCTCGCGGCAGCGGGTGCGCGCGGTCTCCAGGCGCTCCAGCAGTTCGCCCGGCACATCGCGGGAAAAGTCCAGATCGCGCTCGGCCATCATGGCCAGCAGGCTGCGCGCGCGGAAGCGCTCCAGGACGTCGAACGCGCCCCGGGGGTCGTTCAACAGCAGTTTCAATTCCAGCACATCTTTGTAAAAGCCGGCATACTCGGCGGCGAAGGCTTCGGCAATCTCCCGGCTGCCGCCGAGCTTCTCCAGCTGTCCCTCGAGCGCGGCCACGGCGCGCTCGTAGCAGGCCAGAGCGTCTGGCAGCCGATCCTGGCGGCGGCGAAGGTCTCCCAGCAGGTGTTGGGCCGCGGCCTCGTCGATGGTCAGAGGCGCGATGGCGGCGAAGATTTTCAACGCCGGCTCCAGCGCCGGCTCGGCGGCCACCAGGTCGCCCCGCCGCAGGCAGGCGTCGCCCAGTCCCCGGAGGCAGCGGGCCTCATAGAGGCTGGCCGGGGCAACTTGCCGCGCCATGTTCAGCGCGGCCTGGTAGTGGGTTTCCGCCTGGACCGGGTCGCCGCTCTCCAGGCGAATGGCGCCCAGAGTGATCAGTGTGCGGAGTTGATCCAACGGATCGTTCGATACCTGTTTTCGGATCGCCGTCGCTTCCTGGTGGCGCGATTCGGCCAGGTCAAACTTGTTTTCCAGGCGGGCCAGATTGCCGAGTTGTTCTTGGCAGTCCGCGTATTCCCGTGAGCGCGGAGCCTTCCGCTCCAGAATTTGCAGGGCGTGGTTGAGGTATTCCGCCGCGGCCGGGAGATCCCGGCGTGCCATGTAGATCTGACCGATGTTGTAGTAGGAACGGGCCAGGCTGATGCTGTCCGGCTCCAACGCCAGCTTGATTTTCAGAGCCTGCCGGTGGTAATCCTCCGCCAGCGCCAGATCGCCCCGCAAGCGGGCCACGGCGGCCAAGTTGTTCAGGGTGTACGCCACCGCCATCGAATCCGGATTCTGCGACTGCTTGAGTCGGAGGGATTCCTCAAAATACTGCTGGGCCTTGATCTGATGGCCGGCCTTGGACGCGTTGACGCCCAGCGTGTTCAGGATGTTCGCTTCCGCGGCATGACCCGGCAGGTGGCGCCGGTGGATCGCCAGCGCTTCCAGGAGGCAGCGGTCGGCGGCGGCCAGGTCGCCGGTATTGGAATATGCCGTGGCCAATGTCGTCAGGGAGACGGAAACGATCATGGAATCGGACGCTACTTCCCGGCGGATCGCCAAGGCGTTCTCGTAATATTGGACGGCTTCAGGCCAGCGGACCATTTGCCAAGCGCAGTGGCCCAGGCCGGTCATGCTGTTGGCGCGGCCCAGCTCCCCGCCGTCGTGCGCCCACGCGGCCAGCGCCTTCCGATGGACCTCCATGGACAATTCCGGCCGTTTGTCCTGGCGCAGGAGTTCGCCCTGCATGTCCCAGATGATGGGTTGGAACCGCCCGGCGGCCACGGCGGCCAGCGCGTCGGCGCACCGCCCCAGGGCACCGACGGCGGCCGTCCACCGTTTGGCCTCAGCCAGAGCCTGCCCGGACCGGAAATGCAACCAGGCCGCCGTCACCTGGTCGCCCCGCGTGGCCGCTTCAGCAGCCCCGGTGCTCCACCGCGCCACGGCACCGTCCACGTCCCTGGCTTCAAGCAATCGTTCCCCCTCCTCCTGCGCCACACCGGCCTCGCCGGATAGCGCAGGGCGAACCGAGAGCCGCCACTCGTATGCCGGAATCGCCACCCAACGCTCGGTTTCGCCGCGACGCACCAGGATGTCAACGCCGCCGCGGGGTGCGTGCAGGATCTCCACCTCGCGGAGATGGAAGTATGAGGTCAGCGACTCATCCCTGCCCGCCACGCCCGCCACACGCCGCCAGCGCAGCAGCACGTCGGCGGGCTGGACGCCGGCCTTGGCCATGGCGAAGCCCGCCTCGGCCTTCACGACGGTCAACCCCGCAGCCGCCGGCGGCGAATCGCCCGCCCGGACTCCCGCGGTCCACATCAACCAGAATAATCCCAGACCAATCGCCGTCCCGATCACTCTGTTCACGGCCCCACGCTCCTTTCGCGCCGTCGACGTTGCATCCTTGCCGCTTCTTCACTATAGCAAATGCCGCCGCAAGAGAACACCGGCAAAACAGCCGCGGGCGGCGGCAGCCCATGGCCGCCGTCGCCTGCCGTACACTGGCATCTGTGCGCCTGCCGCCCGACACGGGACGGGGCTATTTGTCGATGTTCTCCGCGGGGATGGAAATCTTGCGACCCTGGTCGGTCAGCTCCAGCGTCCCGAACCCGCCGGTGATGAGCTTGCGCTGTTCGAATGTGCAGAGCCGATAGTAGTACTTGCCATCCGTGTCCTTGTACAGCGCCGCTGCGGCGATGTGGCGCCCGACGATGGGGCTGTCGCCGCCCGATGCCCGGTCGTACCACCAGTCCTTGTCCACGATGTGGATCCGATGCACGCCCGGCCAGCCGCCGTTGAGCAGGAGCTTTCGCATGGCGGCCTCCAGCTGCTTGTCGGTCATCTTGGCCGGCGGCAGAGTGGCGGCCTGGGCGTCGGCATTGAGGTACTTCTGGTTCAGGCCGGTGTAGTAGGCGTAGTTGTTCCCTTGAATGGTGAATGATCCTTCGGCGTGCTTGGTGCCGAAGTCGCGCACGTAAATCTGCACGGTGTGGGACCCGGTCGCGAGCTCACCCAGGCGGAAGGTGAAACCGATGGGGCCGATCTTGCGGTTGCCCTTCCCCTCGCCGAAGACCATATTCGGGTCCTTGTAAGCGGTCATCCGGGCCGGTTCCGGGGCAATGTCGAGGACCATGAACCGGTTGTTGACCAGCGGGCCCTTGAGGGTGATGTACTGATACTCCAGCATGTCCTGGTCGTCGATGGCCATGACCACCATCACCGGGATTTCCGTCTTGCCCGAGTACAATTCCCGCCACGTTTTGTCCACCACCATCAGGCCGTAGATGGGATCACCGGCCTGAAAACTCTTCGTCAGGTTGGCTGGGTTGTTCGGGTCGATGGGCGTCTTGGAGAAATAGACGCCGGCGCCCGGCAGCGTGGCCGAGGCCGCCGGATACACTGCCAGCACGGATACCAGCACCACGACGGCGCCGAGTCGTTTACATATCGTTAACTTGTTCACGCTAATTGCCTCTCTGGAACCGCTCACTGAATGCCGAGACGCTGGGCTTCCGCCGCGCTCTGCTTCTTCAACAAATCAAAGTTGAAATATTGCGTGAGAATGTTGAAGCTGGCGATCTGGTTGGCCAACTCGTTGTCCAGGCTCATGTAATGCTGCTGGATGTCGGAGTACGCCTGGAAAGACGGGCCCGCCGCCCGTTCGAGGCCGAGACTTACCCGCATGTCGGCGGTGGCGCGGTCCGCTGCCCCCAGCGCCTCCCGCTGGCGTCCCAGGCTCACCAGCTTCTGCACATACGCCTCCTTGAGTTGCACCACCTTGTCCTTGACCGCCGCCGGTGCCGGCTTGTCCTTGAGCAGCGCCACCAACTCGCTCATCGCCTGGCCGTATAGATCGGCGGCCGCGTTGCCCAGGTCAGCCGGCGACCGGGGCTGGTCCAACGCGGACGCATCGTTCGCCGCCGTCTTGGTGGCGGGTGGCCCTCCACAGCCGATCATCACCACCGCTGCCAAGACCAGGGTCATCAGGGTGAGGCACATTTTTCGATTCATGAATCCTCCTTGCGTCAGATGGGGCGAGCCCCACGATTTGAACAGCCCGGCACACGGATCCGTTGCGTCGGAAGTCACCGCCACGTCGGGTCATTCATTGGCCAATAGACGGGCCGTAGGTTCGGGATTATCACTATTTTTTGATGGAATTCCGGGCCGGATTGCGCTCGTGCCGGTGGACCCGGGAGTCGGTGACACCTGCCAAGCTCTGAGGCGGAACCGTTCGGCCAACCGGCCGTTGACCGCCACCCGCATCTCCTGAGTTTTGCGTTTCACTCTTCATCGCCTCTCGCGGCGGTAGGAGGCGTGACAGCTCTTCCGGCGAGCGCCGGTTTCAACGTCAGTGCGGATAGGTTTGCTCGCCGGCCCGGATGGCCACCGGCAAGCGGTTCTCCGCCGGTGGGATGGGGCAGTTGTAGGCCGGCGAATAGTTGCACAGCGGATTGTAGGCCCGGTTGAAATCCAGCACCAGGGTCTCGCCGGCGGGCTCGTCCAGATCGAGAAAACGTCCGGCGGGATAAGTCTCGTTCCCCGTCGTGGCATCGGTGAACGGCACAAAGAGGGTGCGGTCGTCCGACGCACCCGTGGCGGACTTGAACGCCGCCAGCACACAGGCCGCGCCATCCAAGGTGAAGTGGAGCCGGGCGTAGCGGACGAACCGCTTCTCCATGTTGCGGCTGGTCAGCATGACCACCGTTTCGGGATCGGGCAGCCGCTCCAGGCGCGCCGGCACGGCGAATGCGCGGTCCGGCGGGAAGTACAGGAGCCGGCGGAACTCGCGGCGCTCGCGCCGGGCGGGATCGAACACGATCAGGGTCAGTCCGTCGGCGCCGGGGTACGCCGCGAGGGTGAATCGCTCCAGTCGGAAGCGGATCCCGTCGCTCAGCGGACCGGGCGGAATCGGACTACGCGCCACCTCGGCCCAGCCGCCGGGCGCCCGGGATTCCCACCGCCACTGGCCGTCCGCCAGGCTGAACACCAGCGGATCGTCCGGTCCGGGCGGCGCCGTCGACGCGACCGAGCCGGCCGCCACCCGCAACCCGCCGCCCGGTGCCGCAAGCGTCAACCGCGCCGCGCCGGCCATGGGCGACAGCGCGTCGGTTGCGAACTCCCGGTCCTTCGCGGTGCGGTCCGCTTCGAGGGCCTTCCGCCAGGCGGCCGCCTGCTCCGCGGGAATGCCGCTGGAATCCCGGCCGCAGCCGGCTCCGATCACGGCCGTGGCGACCAGCAGCGCCAGCCGGCGGATCCCGCAACCGATATTCCCCCGCATCCGGATTGTGTTCATGTGGTGCGCCCCCGCAGTGATTCCGTGTTCCGGATGGTACCACGGGGGCACCGCCCAGGCAATCCGCTCGCTGCGCTCCAGGCGCCGCTGAAAAAAGGGATTGGGTTCGTTCCGCCCCTCGATTAGAATGGTTCTTCAAGCATGACCCCACGCGTCCGGCGCCGGTGCGGCCGTCTGACGGGCCCGGCCGGCAGCCTGAGCATATGAAGGAGGATGGATGCCAATCGTGCTCCGGCTTCTGCTGATTGCGACTCTTGCCGCCGCCGGCGCCGTCCTGCCGGCCCAGGATCCAGCCGCCGACATGGCGGCCGCCAAGGCCAGACTCCAGGAGATCGCCGCCGCCGTGAACCTGACGGTGGATGGCTGGGCCTGGACGCTCGACGGCCAGGCGTGGGACGATTACAAACTGGGACGGGGCTTGGATGCCTCCCGGGTGGGTGTGCGCGCCCGGATTCCCTGCCGCGAAGTCGTGGCGGGGGTGCCCGTGCTGGGCACACCCACCGTTCTCAAGCTGAAGCTGTACGCCCGCGGCCTTGTCGACGTGACCGTGCGCCAGGACGACCGCGTCGTCCAAGTTATCCGGATCGACGGCGGCGGCGACCAGGGCGTCGAAGTCGTCAAGGAAGTGTTCCTCAACGACCCGCCGCCGATCACCGGTTCCACGATCGACCTCGAAGCGGTCAACGCCGGCCGGCGGCCCCCCCGCGGCGAGTTCTGGCCGCCCCGGCGCAACCCGCTGCCCGAGACGGGACTTGTCTTTGCCATCCGGGGCGCCGAGATGGACTATCTGGAGGCCCGCCCCATGGTCGCGGCGCTCCGCGACTGGGTGGACAGCCTGCAGACCGCCGAACGGCTGATCTGGCCGGAGCTCGTCCGCTACACCTTCACCCGCCGGCCCTACCCCATCGAGGACCGCCGCGGCGTGTCCGCCGAGCGCCTGGCCCAGTTGGGCGCCGCGTACGCGCGGGCGGTGCAGGCCCTCGATTTGGACGCCGTCAAGCGCGGGAGCCGCGACCGCCTCGACGCCTCCCTGAAGCAGTCGCTGGCGGAAACCGTCGAGCTGCGCCGCTACGCCCAGGAGTTCAAGGTCCATCTCATCGGCAACGCCCACATCGACATAGCCTGGCTGTGGCGGATGGCCGAAACCCGGGAGGTGGCCCGCAACACCTTCGCCACCGTCCTGAAAAACATGGACGAATACCCCGAGCTGGTGTACGCCCAGAGCCAGGCGCTGACGTACCGCTGGATGGAAGAGCGCGACCCGCAACTCTTCCGGCAGATCGCCCAGCGTATCGCCGACGGGCGCTGGGAAGTGGTGGGTGGCACCTGGGTGGAACCCGACTGCAACCTGATCTCGGGCGAAAGCTGGGTGCGCCAGCTCCTGTTCGGCAAGCGGTACTTCAAGGAAAAATTCGGGGTGGACGTCACGATCGGCTGGAACCCCGATTCCTTCGGCTACAACTGGAACATGCCGCAACTGTACCGCAAGAGCGGCCTCGACGTGTTCATCACTCAGAAGATCTGGTGGAACGACACGACGGTGTTCCCCCATTTCGTGTTCTGGTGGGAGGGCCCCGACGGCACCCGCCTGCTGACCTATTTCCCGCCCGAGGGCTACACCAGCCGGGTGGACCTGGCCGAGAACGCCGACGCTATCACCAAGTACCAGGCCACCACGGGGTGGCAGAACAGCCTGATCCTTTTCGGGCTGGGTGACCACGGCGGCGGACCCAATCGCGAGATCCTCGACCGCGTCCGCCGCTACGGCCGGCTGCCGGTGGCGCCCCAGTACGTGCATGCCAAGGCAGGCGATTTCCTGAAGCAGATTCCCGGCGCCCTGGGCGAGCGGATCCCCGTCTGGCGCGATGAACTCTATCTCGAGTACCATCGCGGCACCTTCACCTCCCAGGCCCAGATCAAGCAGAACAACCGGCGGTGCGAGGCGGACCTGGGCGCGGCGGAAAAGGCGGCCACCTGGGCCCGGCTGCTGGGCGCGGCCTATCCCAAGGCCGACTTGGCCGCGCTCTGGCAGGACGTGCTCACCAACCAGTTTCACGACATCCTGCCCGGCTCCTCCATCACCCCGGTCTACCGGGACGCTCTGGAGACCTATACCACCGTCCGGCGGAAGCTGGGGCGGATCGAAGATCAGGCGCTGCGCCGCGTGGGCGCCGCCGTGGATACGTCGCGGATCGAGGGCATTCCCGTGGTGGTGTTCAATCCGTTGGCCTGGGAACGGTCCGATTTCGTCTCCGCGGAGTTGCCGGCGGCGTCCGGCGAACTGGCGCTGTGGACGGTGGACGGCAAGCCCGTGCCCGCCGAATTCAGCCGGGATGCGGAGACCGGCACGCTCCGCGTCGCCTTCGTGGCCGAGAACGTGCCGTCGCTAGGTTACCGGGTCTTTGTGGCGCGGCCCGGGTCGCCCGGACCGGCGATGATTGAGGTCAAGGCCGACCAGACCTTCCTCGAGAACCGGTGGCACCGTCTGGAGGTAGATCCCGAGAGCGGCCAAATCCGCAGCTTCCGCGACAAGAAGCTGGACCGCGAGTTTGTCGCCCCCGGCCAGGCGATCAACGCACTGCGAATCTATGAGGACATACCGGAAAACTGGGATGCCTGGAACCTGGGCTTCACCGGCCGGGTATGGCCGTTGAACCGGGCGGCCGCCGTGGAGCTGATCCACGCCACGCCGGTGCGCGCCATGCTCCGGGTGCGCCACAACTTCCTGGGCCCCGACAAGGCCCGCTACGCGCCCACCGAGGACTTCCCGTCATCGACCTTCACCCAGACCATCACCGTGTACCGCGCCCTCGACCGCGTGGACATCGCCACCGAGGCCGACTGGTGGGAATCGCATCTGATGCTCAAGGCCGCCTTCCCCGTCGCCGTCACCAGCAACCAGGCCACCTACGAAATCCCGTTCGCCGCCATCGCCCGGAGCACCCGCCGCGAGACGCTGGCCGAGAAAGCCCGCTTCGAGGTGCCGGCCCTGCGCTGGGCCGACCTGGCGGATGCCGCCGGCGGCATCTCCGTACTCAACGACAGCAAGCACGGCTACGACATTCACGGCAGCGAGATCGAACTGTCGCTGCTCCGCGCCCCCATCTGGCCCGATCCCATGGCGGACCGCGGCCGGCACGCGTTCACCTACTCCCTCTACACCCATGCCGGGAGCTGGGCCGACGGCGCAACGGTGCGCCGCGGTGCCGAGCTCAACACGCCGCTCCGGGCGTGGGCGGAGACGCGGCACCCCGGCAAGCTGCCCACCGCGCACAGCTTTGCCGCCGTGGACACTGTCGGCGTCGTCCTCGAGACGGTCAAGCTGGCCGAGGACGGCGACGCCCTGATTTTCCGGTTCTATGAGTCGCTGGGCCGGCCCGACCGGGCCGTGCTCCAGTTGCCCGTCACCCCGGCGAAGGTATCCGAAACCGATCTGATGGAAAATCCGATCCAGGAGCTGGCGCCCGCCGGCCCCACGGTCACCCTCGACTTCGGAAAATTTGAAATCAAGACGCTGCGGGTCGTCCTCCCGCCGCGCTGACGAATCCGGCCGCCGCCTACCGGACGCGTGGCACCGGGACCTCCCGGAGGATCGGCGCCTCCAGCGAGATGAGCGTCTCGGTCGACTGGATCTCGGGGATCGACTGTAGGCGGTCGATGAGCAGGTCGTGCAATCCCCGGGTGCTGCGGGCCACCACCTTTAGGAAAATGTTGTATTTGCCGGTGGTGTAGTGGGCTTCCAGGATTTCCGGCACATCCTGAAGCTGCTTTAACACCTTCTTGTAGTCCCGCGCGTTGTGCAGGTTGATGCCCACGAACGCGCAGACGTCATAGCCGATCCGGACCGGATCGATCACCACCCGCGTCCCGCGGATCACGCCTTGTTCCCTCAGCTTGTTGACCCGCACGTGAATCGTCCCGCCCGAGACCAACAGGTCTCGCGCCAGCTCTTGGAACGGCCGGCGGGCGTCCCGCTGGAGGGCGCGCAGAATGTCTCCATCTAATTTGTCGATCTCGAAATTCGGAACCATTTCTCACCTCTGAAAATTCTAAATCTACAAAATTACGTCTATTTTTATAGTAAAAATATAATAATTATGCCTATTTATAAATTTTACTTTACTAAAATATTTGGATTTCTACAATAACAATAATTTGTTTTTGGAAGGGTCTCATGCACTCACTCTTTGCCCCCGCTCCCGAGCTGGTGAAACTGGAACAGGCCATCTTTTTCATCAAAGATCATTTTCAGCGGTCGCTGGCGCGGGCGCTGCGGTTGACCCGCGTCACCTGCCCTTTGTTTGTGGATCGGAACTCCGGGCTGCAGGACAACCTGAACGGCGTCGAAACTCCGGTGCGGTTCCATGCGACGCAGCTGGGTGACCGGCATCTCGAGGTGGTGCAATCGCTGGCCAAGTGGAAGCGATACGCCCTGTTCCGGTATGGCGTGCCGGCGGGCCGCGGCATCTATTGCGACATGAACGCCCTGCGGCCCGACGAAAGCGACTTGGCCAGCGCCATCCATTCGGTCCATGTGGACCAGTGGGACTGGGAATTGGCCATCCGCCACGAAGACCGCACCTTGGCGACCTTGCAGCACACGGTGGCGCGCATCTTCGCCGCCCTGCGCCGCACGGAACGGGCCGTGTGCCGCCGGCTCGGCATGACGCCGCTGCTGCCGCACCGGATCACCTTCGTCCACAGCGAGGATTTGTGTCGCCAGTACCCGCATCTGACTCCGCGCCAACGTGAGGACCTGGTCTGCCGCCGGCACCAGGCGGTCTTCCTGGTTGGGATCGGCGGCCCCCTGCCTGACGGCGGCAGCCATGACGGACGAGCCCCAGATTACGACGACTGGTCCACTCCCACCGGTGACGGCCGACAGGGTTTGAACGGCGACATTCTCGTATGGAGTCCGGTGCTGCACCGGGCGCTTGAGCTGTCTTCCATGGGTGTCCGGGTGGACGCCGAGGCGCTGGTCCGCCAGTGCACCGTTCGCGGATGTCGCGACCGTTTGAATCTGCCCTGGCACCGGCTGCTGCTGGACGGGCGGCTGCCGGACAGCATCGGTGGCGGAATCGGCCAGTCTCGCCTGTGCATGTTCCTGCTGCGGCGCCGGCATATCGGCGAAGTCCAGGCCAGTCTCTGGCCGGACCACGTGCTCGAGCGCTGCCGGCGGGAGCAGATCCACCTGCTGTGACCGGCGGCGGTTTTTCTCCCGACCAAAAATAATCGTCTACTTTTCTGTGGATCCTGTTTAAACTAGGCACGATCTACTGACCGCTGAATTCGACAGCCGGGCACGATCCGCCGCACCCGGCGGATCGCGTCCCCAAACCGGCTGCCTGACGAGGTGTCCATGGTTGAGTTGAGCTTTCTGGACTGGTTCTGGATCATCGCCTTCATGGTGCTGATGGTGGGCAGCGGCGTTCTGTTCTACCGCCTGGGCAAGCGCTCCGAGGCGGACTTCTTCCTCGCCGGCCGCGGCCTGCCGTGGTGGCTGCCGGCGTCCTCGGTGTACGCCACCCACACCGCCACCGACACGCCCATGTGGGTGTCCGGCGTGATCTACAAGCACGGCCTGGCCGGTCTCTGGTACACCTTTTTCTCGGCCTGGTGCGCCATCAGCGCCTTCGTTTCGGCGCGGATCTTCCGCCGGTCGCTGGCGTACACCCAGGCCGAGTGGCAGACCCTCCGGTTCGGCGGCCTCCCCTCCCACCTGCTCCGGGGCTGGACCGCCGGCTGGCAGGTGTTCATGAACATGTTCATCCTGGGCTGGGTGGGCATCGCCATGGGCAAGGTCTGCCATTACCTGTTCGGCTGGCACCCGTTCATCGGCCTGACCGCCTTCTCGGCGGCATGCGCCGTCTATGTGCTGGCCGCCGGCTACTGGGGCGTGGTGATGGCCGACTTTCAGCAGGGAATCATCGCCTTCATCGCCATCCTGATCGTCTCGTTCTGGGGCATCGCCCAGGCCGGCGGCCCGGCGGCGATCGTGGCCAAACTCGAGGCGCTGGGCCAGGCGCACCGGCTCAACCCGTTCGCCTTCACCGGCTGGTTCGGAGGCGATTTCCCCATCGCCTGGTTCCTGACCATGGTGGTCATCGCGGTGATCGGCGGTTTCGGCATGGGCACCAGCATCGACTGGTACGCCGAAGCCCAGCGCATCCAATCGGCCCGATCGGTCAAGGACGCCGCCTGGTGCATCTGGAGCGGCACCGCGCTGGTTCTCACCCGCAACGCCATCTGGGGCGCGGCGGTGCTGGGCTTTTTCGTGCTGTACCCCAACCTGACCGAGGTCAAGGACTATGAGATGGCCTGGTTCCGGCTGGGCTTCGACACCCTGCCGGCCGGGATGCTGGGTTTCTTCTTCGCCGCCATTGTGGCCATCCACATCTCCACCATCTCCACCCACCTGAACCTGGGTGCGGTGTACATGACCCGCGATCTGTATCACCATTACCTGCGGCCCGAGGCGAACGAGTACCAGCTTGTATGGGTGGGCCGGATTTCCACGCTGCTGCTGCTCCTGGGCTCATTTGTCTTCGGCTCCATCATGGAAAACATCACCGCGTGGCTGATCTTCGCCCTGTGGATCATGGCGGCCGGCGTGTGGCTGCCCAACATTCTCCAGGTGGTCTGGTGGCGGTTCAATGGCTGGGCCTACCTGGCGTCCTGGATCGCCAACCTGGTCCTGTCGTGGCTCGTGGTCTGGGTGCTGCCGGCCTTCGGAGTCATCCCCGCGCTCCAGGACTATCAACAGTTCTGGCTGCTCATGGTGCTGGGGGCGCTGATCTATGTGCCGGTGACGTTCCTGACCAAGCCCGAGGACATGAAACACCTGGTCAAATATTATGCGATGTCGCGCCCCATCGGTTGGTGGGGCCCCGTCCGGCGCGAAGCCGAAAAGCTCGGCCTGCTCTAAGGAGGTACGCCATGGCTTTCATCCGCAGACACTGGGATCCCAAAGCGGCGGACGAGTGGACCCGTGAGGACTGGATCGCCATCGTCCTGTCGCCGCTCGCCTACGCGGCGTTGATGGTGGGCACGGCGCTCAGCGTGATGCTGATGCCGCTGGGCTACATCATCCTCGCCGCCGGGGTGGTGCTGACGGTGGGGGTGTACTGGATCATCAACCCCAAGCTGTCCACCATATCGGACGCATACGAAAAAAAGCAGCAGGCCTACATCGAGGAGCTCGAGCGGAAGGTCAAGTGGGAGGACGTGCCATGAACGAAGGGTTGAAGATGCTCATGGGGATGTCGCTGGCGTATGTCACCTCGTTCGCCGGTTTGATCCTGGCCTGGTATGCGTATCGCAAGCGCAACCGCGGCGGCTCCGGCGACACGAAGGAGGGCGACCGATGACTGATTTCTGGTTCGGCATCGTGGTGCCCGGGGCGGTGCTCACGTTTTCGTTCCTGATCACGTGGCTGCTATACCGCCATTTTGCTCGTCAAACCGGCAACCGCGAGTAGTAGCCACCGAACACGCGCTATCGCCGGGTTGGCGAGCCGGCGCTCCGTCAAGGCTGAACGGGCGGACCGGCCGGCGCGATCCGGTTGAACGGGATGTTGGCGATGGCATAACGCCGCCAGTCGCGGTAGTCGAAATGCCACCATTCGTAGGGGTAGACTTCGAAGCCCTCGGCGGCCATGGCCTGCCGGAGCACTTCGCGCATCTGCCGCGGCGGCGCCGGACTGCCCCGATAATCGACATGGGCTCGCGGGGTCATCTCGTCATTGCCGCTGGGCATGGCCACCGCGTCGCCCGAGGCCGGCCGGATCAGGGTCACGTCCGCGCCTTCTGGGATAAGCGGTCGGCGGTGTTCACCGGACAATGAACCATCAGTTGAGGGCGGTTGCCGGGGGAAGGACGATCTGGTACTGGTCCAGTACTGGCTGGATCAGCGCCCGTTCCCGGAGACGGCGCGACCTCTGGTTGACCAAACCCTGTTTTCGGAGCGTCTGGTATTCCGGCGTCCGGCGGACGTTGGCCAACAGGGGATTCCGGTCAAAATAGCTCCAGTCGGTGAAGCCGATATCGACGGTCTGCTGCATGAACTTCATGGCTTCATCGGTCTGGCCGCTCATCGAAAAACACTCGGCCATGACCAGCGACAAGTCGTAATCGAGTTTGGCGACACGACGAAAACGCTCGCTCGGGTCGAACGGGGCGCAGTCCCCCTGGAGGCACGCGACCTGATGGCGGATGGCCCGACTCGGCAGCAACTCCGGCATGTTCTTGACGAGACGGTCCGCCGTACCGATGTCGCCCGACATCATGGCCAGGCGGATGTAATCCAACCGCACAAAGTAGTACTGGGGCGAGTCCCGCAGCAGCTTTTCGAGCATCTTCCGCGCTTCGGTCGTCCGTCCCGTTTGGGTAAGATTCCGGACCAGACTGAGCCGAATGAAATCGTGGTCGGGATACAGGCTCAGTGCGTACTGGATCAGGGCGGATGCCGCTTCGTGGTCGCCGTTGAGGCGGAAGATGGTCGCCGCCTGGTTGAACTGCATCAGCTCCAGCCGGTCGGCCCGGAACTGTTCCACCAGCGTCTGCATCGCCTCTTCCATCCGGCCCTGCTGGATATCCAGCAGGACACTCAACCGGAGCAGGGGGCCGTAATCCGGCTGAAGCGACCGGCCTTTCTCCAGGTAATAGCGACTATACGACAGGCTGTCGGGTTCCAGCGAATTCCAGGTGTTGACCGCCTGGAAGTGCAGTTCCGCCAGGCCGGCATACAAGGTCACCGACGGCTCGATCTGCAGGCCCCGCTCCAAAAATGCCTTGGCTTCTTCAAACGCACCCGCTTCGCCGTGGCTCATGTCCTGAATCTTGCCGATGCCCTTGAGGTAGAGTTCATATGCCGTCGGGTTGATCTCCATCTCCGGATTCGCCGGGGGCAGATCCAGCCAGGTCATGTTCTGGCGGTACACCTGTCGCACCATGGTTTGGAGGTTCCCGGCCGACAGCGGGATGCGGTCCGTCCACAGCCGGCTCCCCGCCGTGCTCATCAGCCGATACTCCAATTCGATCGTGCCGGCGCGCGTCAGCAGCCGTCCCGACTGGATGAAATCCGCCCCACGAGCTCGGCTGGCCTTCAGCACCTCCTCCGGCCGGACCGGGCCTTGCGCCAGATCTCCGATGGGCACCACGCTCACAGCGCCGCTCACCGGATAGAGCCGGCTCAATTCGGCCGCCAGTCCCTGGGTGACGAAGTTGAATTCGGATTGTCCCGTTTCATTGACGAACGGCATGATAGCGACCGCGACCGGCCGGGGCGATCCGGACCAGAAGACCCACCAACAGGCAGTTGCCGCCGCCGCTGCCACCGCCGCCACGGCCGCCCATTTCCATCGGGCGCGCGTCGGGACCGCTGGTCGGATGTCCGTCCCGGCTGTGGGGACCTCCGCCCCGAGGTCGGCCAGCAGCGCCTCAACGCGCTGCTGCCGGTCTGCCGGCGACTTGGCCATGGCTTTGGCGACGGCGGCATCGAGCCATGCCGGCACATCCGGCACCCGCTGGCGCAGCGAGGGCGGCGGCTCGTGCATCACCTGGAACAGCACGGTCACCAGGTTGGGATCGGTGAAGGGCCGCTGGCCGGCGATCATCTCGTAGGCCATGCAGCCGAGGGCGTAGATATCGGTTCGGCCGTCGACGGACTCGCCGCGGATCATTTCGGGCGCCATGTAGGCAGGCGTGCCGATGAGTGAGTCGCTGTGGGTCAGCGTCGCCTTGTCCATGACCCGGGCGGTGCCGAAATCGCCCAGTTTCACCGTGCCGTCCTGGGCCAGAAACACGTTGGCCGGTTTAAGATCCCGATGAATGACGCCGCCGGCGTGGGCGAAGGCCAGCGCCGATCCGATCTGGCCGATGATCCGGACCGCAGTGGGAACATCCAGCGGTCCCCGCCGCTGCATCAGGTCGCGCAGCGTCTCGCCCTCGACGTACTCCATGATGATGGCCAGGCGGCCGTCTTGCTCCACGACGTCATGCACCGTGACGATGTGGCGGTGCTGAAGCCGCGCCGCGGCCTGGGCCTCGCGTAGGAAACGCTGCTTCGCTTCGTCGCCTTTGCCGTCGCCGAGTACGTCCTTGCGCAGCACTTTAACGCATACCGCCCGCTCCAGCCGGCGGTCCCATGCGTAAAAAACCTCACCGAAGCTGCCGCTGCCCAGCCGGCGGCGGACCTCGTAGCGCGGCGGGATGCCGTCGGGCTGGCGGATCAGTCCGGGATCACCCGGGTCGGGCGCCGGAGGCACTGGATGGGTGTCGGCAAGCGGATCGGTTTGGTTCCCGTTCATGGTCCCAAGTCCTTTCAGGACGTGGGCGTATTCTAACACAGGGACCGAACGATGTGGCGGGGATCCGGCTGGCTGGTGTCTGTCCGCCGGACGGACCCCGGCTTGCCTGTCCGGAAAGGGTAAGGTACAATCGAGAACAGACCACGGCTTGAACCGCCACCCGACACAGAAGCGGCCCATGGGCGAACCGAATTCCTCGAACGTTCCGCCCGGCACCCCGAAGGCCGGCTGGAAACTGACACTGGAAGACCTATTCCAGAATGATCTGGTCCGCACGTTTCGTCGGGATTTTTACGACCTGTACGCCTTCTATCTGGACCGGGAGCGACGGGAGAAACTGGCGGCGATGGGCTGGCTGCGGCGCGGCATCTGGCTGTCGGCCTGGCTCCTCAAGAGCATGTTCCTGAAGCTGACCCCGGCGCGGCAACTCCTGTTCATTCTGTCCGTGTTTTTTTTCTTCACCCCCCAGATCTCCTGGGATCAGGGCAACTTCCACTTCAACGTGGAAGCGCGTCTGCTCGGCTTTTTTATCATCCTGCTCGTGCTGATGCTGGAGCTCAAGGACAAGCTGCTGGCCAAGGACGAGCTGGCGGTGGGCCGCGCCGTTCAGATGGCACTGCTGCCCGATCGCGCGCCGGAGATTCCGGGCTGGGATGTCTGGCTCTACACCCGCCCGGCCAACGACGTGGGCGGAGACCTCGTGGACTATCTCGACGTGGGCGGCGGGCGGACCGGACTGGCGCTCGGCGACGTGGCCGGCAAGGGGCTGGGGGCGGCGCTGCTCATGTCCAAGCTGCAGGCCACCCTGCGGGCGTTGGCGCCGGGTGCCCGCGATCTGGCCTGTTTGGGCGGCCAGGTGAACCGCATCTTCTGCCGCGACGGCCTGCCCAACCGCTTCGCCACGCTGTTGTACCTGGAGCTGACCTCCGGTGGCGGATCGGTCCGTCTGCTGAATGCCGGGCACCTGCCGCCGCTTGCTGTCCGCGCGACCGGCGTGGATACTCTGGCGCCCGTCGCCGCGCCCCTGGGCGTGCTCATCGACGAGACGTTCACCGAACAGACCATCGATCTGGCCTCGGGTGACCTGCTCTTGGTCTATTCCGACGGACTGACCGAAGCACACAATATCCACAACGAGCTCTACGATGACGCTCGGTTGCTGAGGCTGGCTCCCGAACTCCACGGGTTGTCGGCCGAGGCGGCCGGCCGGCGTCTACTGGCCGACGTCGACCGCTTCGCCGGCGAAGCCCGTGCCCGAGATGACCTGTCGCTGATCCTCATCCGCCGGAGGTGAGCCGGCGACACCACTGGCCGACCAGCCGCCGGTGGATGATATCCGGTCAATTTAAAACGTCGCCCGAAGTCCCACCTGGAGGGAGATACCCGGCGCCAGCGCGGCTTTTTCATCGGCCGAACCGGGGTAGCAAACGTCGAACAGATTGCGCACCAGCACATCCAGCTCCAGGCGGTCCCCCAGCCGGCAGCCGGCCCCGGCGTCGCAGACACCGTAGCCCGGCACCACCCCCTCCGTGGGCCCGGGCCGTTCGTCGCGGGCATAGGCCGCCGCGCGCACCAGCCACCACCAAGCCCTGCCCGGAGTCCGACGCAGCATCACGAACACGCCCGGCGGCGGCACGTCGTCGGTGGGTTCCCCGGTGTCGTCGGCCTCCCCCCGCAGATAGTGCGCGCCTGTCTCCAGGAGCAGACCGTCGGTGACCGCCACCTGGGCTTCGACCTCCGCGCCCCGAATGGTCGCTTCGCCCCGGTTGCGGAAAAAGTAGTCGCTGCCGTTCTTGTACCGCTCGATTAGGTCGTGGATCCGGTACCAGTACCCGTACGCCGCCAGCCGCAGCGGACCGGACGTCCAGACTGCGCTTCCGTCGAACTGGAGGCTGGTCTCGGGCTCGAGGTCCGGGTTGCCGGTGACGAAGCCGCGCCCCGTCACCCCGCGGTAGTACCGGTCGGAGAGTGTCGCATCCCGAAACCCGCGGGCCGCCTGCAGGGTGATCGCCAGATCCGACCGGACATTCACACCGCCTGCCAGAAAGCCGGATACGGCCCCGCGGACGCTGTCGCAGTCGCCGAAATAGCCGCCGCGGTTCCGACTGCTCACCCGGTCGGCCCGGATCCCGCCGCCCCACGACCATCGGCCCGCTCGGCCGTCCAGGGCGGCGAACGCCGCCAGGTCGTCGCGCCGGGCATCCGCCACCGACACCTCGGTTGTGATCGTTGACGGGACGCCGCTCGGACCGTAGGCGAAGGTGGTGTTGACCGCTCGCAGGCCGTACCTGCCGGCGGCGGCGGCGCCCAGGACCAGCCGGGTCGACTCGCCCCAGCTCCGCTCCGCTTCGAGCCGGGCTTCATAGTCGCGGGCATCCGTGTCCGACCGGCTCAACTGCCCCGACGCAGCGGCAGTGGGATAGCGGTCCCGGTCCAGCACCAGCCGGTACGCGTCCCACGCGAAGCTGGCCCCGATCCGGGACCAGGCCCCCGGGCCCGGCCGTTCGAATGCCGCACTGAAGCGGTGCGAGTCCTCGACCGGGTAGACGGTGCCGGTCGTCTGAGAATCCGTCGCCGGCTTGCCCACGTCCCGAGCCAGGTCGCTCCGCCAGCCCAGCCGAAGCACGCCCCCGCCGAGCAGACTTTGGTAGCCGATACGCGCGCCGCCCAGCGTGGCGCTCGAATCGGCGACCGTCCCCGCCGGGCTGCGGTAGTCGGCAGACCGGCGCCAGTGCGCCCCCGCCGTGACCGAGCCGCCCGCCAGCGGCGCGTTGCCTTCGGCGCTCCCGCCGCCGCCGGCGACGCCGGCGGCGCCGAACACGAACAGCCGGCCGCCCGCGGGCTCACCCGGCGACGCCAGGCGGGTTCGCGCCCGGATGATCCCCCCGAACGCGTCGGACCCGTACGCCACCGATCCGGGGCCCCGGATCACCTCGATTTCTCCCACCGTCTCGGGATCCAGGAAAGGGGCCGACGGGCCGGCGCGCCGTTCGGCTGTCACCCGTCCGTCGTCCACGAGGAGCAGCGTCCGACCCTTGGATAGCCCGCGCAGGGCGGGCACCGCCGACTGCCCCTCCCCGGTGACGCCGGCGCCCGGGATGCTCTCCAACACATCCGGCACCCGTACCGGCGCCCGTTGCTCCAAATCGCCCCGCCCGATCACCGCCGCGGCGGCCGCCGGGGGCAGCTCCAGGTCGGGCACGATGCCCGCCACCACGGTGACGGTGTCGCTGGCCGCCGACTCCAGTCGGATCTCCAGCGGACCGTCCGCCGGAACCGCCCGCACCGTCACGGGACGGAGCGCCACACCGTCGGGGCGCATCACCACAAGTTCGAAGGGAAACGCCGGCGTCGGCTCCAGCCGGAAGCGACCGTCGGCATCGGCCAGCGCCGTCCCGGTCTGGCCCACCACGACCACCCGGGCGCCGCCGAGCGGCTGTCCATCCGGGCCCAGTAACCGGCCGTCGAGCGCCAGCGGCCATACGCCCAGCACCATCCACACCAGAACCGTCTGTAGATGTCTTCCCATGATAAGCAGATTGTAGCCGCAGGCGCGCCGGATCGCAACCGCACCGTGCCGGATCTTGACAAACCCGCCCGGCGGACCAATCATGGCGCCATGACGGGCACCCTTCCCACGAGGAGCCGATGACCGACCACCGCCGTCCCACGCTGGAACTCATGGCCGGTGCGCTCATCCTGAGTTTCGCGCCCATCTGCGTGAAGCTGGTACACACCGGCCCGACGGTGACCGCCTTCTACCGCATGTTGTTCGGCGGCGTCATGCTCCTGGCCGCTGCAGCCGCGGCGCGGCAGCGCATCTGGCACGGGCCCGCGCCGGCGCTGCTGGCGGTCGCCGCCGGCCTGGCGTTCGCTGTGGACCTGGCCGTATGGCATCGGAGCATCCGCCTCGTGGGACCCGGCCTGGCCACACTGCTCGGCAACTTCCAGGTGTTCCTCGTCGCCGCCTACGGCATGCTGGTCCTGAAGGAGCGCCTGGGGCCGCGCCACCGCGCGGCCATCGCCATGGGTCTAGGCGGCATCGGTCTCATCGTGGGACCGCGCTGGCAGACCCTCGGCCCCGACTACCGCTGGGGCGTCATCCTGGGACTGATCACCGCGGGTTGCTACGCCGCCTACCTGGTGATCCTGCGCGCGGCCCAGGCGCACCCCCGGGCGCTGACGCCGCTGGCCAGCCTGAGCGTGGTGTCCCTGTCGTCGGCGGCATTTTGCGGCGCCGGCGGCTGGCTGCAGGGCGAGCACTTCACGATCGCCGACGGAACCACGTGGTCCGGCCTGCTGGTCTATGCGCTGCTGGGCCAGGTGCTGGCCTGGGTGGTCATCGCGCGCGCGCTGCCCAAGGTGACCGCGACGCTCGCCGGCCTGATCCTGCTGTTGCAGCCTCTCCTGTCGTTTTTGTGGGACGTCCTCTTCTTCAGCCGCCTCACCGGTCCGCTGGAGTGGCTGGGCCTGGGCGTGGCACTCGCCGGGATCTATCTTGGCGCGGCACCGCAGCGCCTGTCCGGCGACGACCAGTCGCCGGCCCCGCCCGAGGCGGCCGCCGGTCGATCCGCCTGACGGTCCGGCCCCAGTCCGTCGTCACGTATCGCAACCGCGGGATTTACCCACACTGGCGGTTCTGGTACCATGTTCCCGTTCCATCCCCCCTGGAGGCGACCATGCGACTCGTCTCTTACGCCGCTTCCCACGGCCCGGCCGTCGGTGTGGTCCGCGGCGACGCCGTGATCCCCGTGCCCGGCACGGACATGCTCGCCCTGATTGCGGCGGGTCCGTCCGGCCTGGCCCGCGCCCGTCAAGCCGACGGCCCGCCGCTGCCGCTGGCCGGGCTGATGCTGCTGGCGCCCATCCCGGCGCCGCGGCGCAACATCTTCTGCGTGGGCCTCAACTACCTCGAGCACGCCCGCGAAGGGGCGCGGGCCCGCGGCCGCGAGTTGCGGCTGCCGGAGCGCCCCCAGTTCTTCACCAAGGCGACCACGGCGGTCAACGGGCCGTACGGCGACATTCCCCTCGACCCACGGGTCACCGCGCAGCTGGACTGGGAAGTGGAGCTGGCGGTGGTGATCGGCCGGAGGGGCAAAAACATCCCGAAGGCCGCCGCCATGGACCATGTCTTCGGCTACACGGTGCTCAACGATATCTCCGCCCGGGACGTCCAGTCGGGCCACGGCGGGCAATTCTTCAAGGGCAAGAGCCTGGACGGCGCCTGCCCCATGGGACCCTGGATCGTCACCGCCGATGAGCTGACCGATCCGCATCGCCTCCGCCTCACCAGCCGGGTCAACGGCGCCGTCAAGCAGGATGCCTCCACCGTCGAGTTCATCTTCGATATCCCCACCCTGATCGAGTGGCTGTCGCTGGGCCTGACGCTGCTGCCGGGCGACGTGATCGCCACCGGTACGCCCAGTGGCGTGGGCTTCGCCCGCACCCCACCCGAGTTCCTCCAGCCGGGTGACGTGGTGGAATGCGCCGTTGAGGGGATCGGCGGCATCCGCAACCGGATCGTGTCCGCCTGACTTCGGACCGGATCGCCCGCAGGCGTCTGGCCATCCGGAGCCGCGGGAAGCTGGCGCGTCACACCGCCATACGCCGGAAGATTCTCCCGGAGGGGTGCCATGTTTGAAACCGCCGAAGTGATTCAGAAGATCGGCAAGGCCGCGTACGAGGAACAGGTGCCGGCGCTCCGGGCGGCGCTGCTCGCGGCGCAGCGGGAGCTGGCCGCGTCGAACCTGGGCGTGATCGTGCTGGTGGGCGGCGTCGAGGGCGCCGGCAAGACGAGCACCGTGAATCTGCTGCACGAATGGCTGGATGCGCGCGGCATCGAGACCCACGCCATGGGCGAGCCCTCCGACGAGGAGCGGATGCGGCCGCCCATGTGGCGGTTCTGGCGGGTGCTGCCGCCCCGCGGCCGGATGGCCATCTTTCTCGGGTCCTGGTACACCCAGCCCGTCATCGAGCGCGTCTTCGGCCGGATGGGCGGCGCCAGTTTCCAGGCGCGGCTGGACCGCATGGTCGCCTTCGAAGAGCTGCTGGGGCGGGAGGGCTACCTGGTGGTCAAGTTCTGGCTGCATCTGTCGCGCAAGGCGCAGAAGCGGCGTCTTGAGGCGCTGGAGCGCGATCCGCTCCAGAAGTGGCGGGTCCGGCCCATCGACTGGAAGTACTTCAAGCGATACGACCGCTTCCGCGAAGTGTCCGAAGTCGCCATCCGGCGGACGAGCACCGGCGCCGCGCCGTGGCACATCATCGCCGCCGCCGACGAGAACTTCCGCAACCTGTCCGTGGCCAAGGTTCTGCTGCAGGCCTTGACCGACGGTCTGGCCGCCGCCGGCCACGCCGCCCCGAAGCCGCAACCCGATCGGCCGAAGCCCCCGGCGGCCAGCATCATCCGGGCGCTGGATCTGTCCCGCCACGCCGACGGCAAGGGGTACGACGAACGGCTGCTGCGCTGCCAGGGCCAGTTCAACCGGCTCACCCGCCGGCTCCACGAGGAAGGTCGCCAGCTCATCCTGGTGTTTGAAGGCCCGGATGCCGCCGGCAAGGGCGGCACCATCCGGCGCCTCACCCAAGCCATGGACGCCCGCAACTACCAGGTGATCAGCATCGCCGCGCCCACCGACGAGGAGCGCGCCCGTCCCTACCTGTGGCGCTTCTGGCGCCACCTGCCGCGACAGGGGCGGGTGACGATCTACGACCGCTCCTGGTACGGCCGGGTGCTGGTGGAGCGCCTCGAAGGTTTCTGCTCCCGCGCCGACTGGCAGCGGGCCTACGGCGAAATCAACGCCTTCGAAGAGGAACTCACGGACTTCGGTATCATCGTCGTCAAATTCTGGCTGGCCATCAGCCCCGAAGAGCAGCTGCGGCGCTTCGAGGACCGCCAGGTCACCCCCTACAAGCAGTACAAGATCACCGAGGAGGACTGGCGCAACCGGGCCAAGTGGAACGCCTACGAGGCGGCCGCGGTGGACATGATCGAGCGGACCAGCACCACCCGCGCACCGTGGGTGCTGGTCGAAGCCGAAGACAAGCGCTGTGCCCGGCTCAAGGTTCTCAAAGCCGCGATCCGGCATATCCGGCGCGAGCTGGACCGCTGAGCCGGCCGAACCGGCCCGGTCGACGTTTTGTTGCCGACATGTATCGGGAGGACACCATGCGCACGTGGATTCGATGGCCCGTTTTCCTGACTGTCCTGGCCGCCGCCGGCTGGCTGCCGGCCGAGCGACGGAGCGTTCAGCCCGAAGACCTGTACCGCGTTCTCGAGGTGACCGATCCGCAAGTGTCGCCCGACGGCCGCCACGTGGCCGTCACCGTCACCCGCGTGACGCTGGCCGAGAACACCGCCGACAGCGACATCTGGCTTGTGCCCATCGACGGCGGCGAGCCGCGCCGGCTGACCACCGGGCCGAAGGCGGATCACTCCCCCCGCTGGTCTCCCGACGGCCGGGTCATCGCCTTCGTCTCGGACCGGGACGGCGTCGCGGACCTCTGGCTCATTGCCGCCGACGGCGGCGAGGCCCGCCGGTTGACCCATTCCAAGGCCGACATCCGGTCGCCGCTCTGGCTTCCCGACGGCCGCGGGCTGGTGTGCACGGTGCGCAAAGTGCCGGAGGGGCAGGCGGGGACGGAGAATCCTTTCGGGGCGGAACTGCCCCAGTGCACCGCCCGCACCATCGACCGGCTGCTGTACCGGCAGTGGGACACCTGGCTCGGCGATGCCCGCAGCCACGTCTTCCATGTGGAGCTGGCCGGCGGCACGATGCGCGACCTCACCCCCGGCGACTTCGACACACCGCCCGTCTCCCTGGCCAGCCGGCACGACTTCGATCTCTCCCCCGAGGGCGCCGAGCTGTGTTTTGTCCGCGTCACCGCGCCGGAGCCGGCGCTGAGCACAAACCTCGACCTGTACCGCGTTTCCCTGGCCGGCGGCGATCCGGAACGCCTCACACCGAACCCGGCTCTGGACAAACAGCCGCGCTACTCGCCGGACGGACGCCACCTGGCGTACGTCGCCATGGCCCAGCCCGGCTATGAGTCGGACACCGAACGCCTCGTCGTCATGGACCGTCGGAGCGGCGAGCGCCGCGTCCTCACCGCCGCCCTGGACCGCTCCGTCGTCGAATTCGCCTGGCACCCCGACAGCAGCCGCCTGTTCTTCACCACGCGGGACGAGGGTCGCACCGGCATCTGTACCGTCGACCTTGCCACCGGCCGGGTGGAGCGGCTGGCCCATGCGGGCACCGTCACCGCACTGCGGGTGACCCCCGACGGCCGTCGTCTGGTGTTCGTCCGCTCCCACGCGCACCAGCCCGGCGAGTTGTACACGATGCCCGCCGCCGGCGGAGAGGCCCGACCGCTGACCGCCTTCAACCGCGAACTGCTCCAGGAGGTGGAACTCTCCGCGCTGGAAGATTTCTGGTTCACCGGCGCCGACGGAGCGCGGGTGCACGGCTTCCTGCTCCGGCCGCCCCGGTTCGATCCCGACCGGAAATACCCGGTGGTGATGGTCATTCACGGCGGTCCCCAGGGCATGTGGGCCGACGAATTCCTCATGGACTGGTTCACCCACTCGCTCATCACCGCGCCCGGCTATGTCGGGGTGTTCATCAATCCCCGCGGCAGCGAGGGGTACGGCGCCCGGTTCCGCGAGGAGGTCAGCCGCGACTACGGCGGCCGCTGTTACCAGGATCTGATGGCCGGCCTGGACCATGTGCTCGCCAGCTACCCGTTCGTCGACACCGGCCGCCAGGCCGCCGTCGGCGGCTCGTTCGGCGGCTACTCGGTGAACTGGATCATGGGGCACACCACCCGCTTCAAGTGCCTGGTGAGCCACGCCGGCCTCTACAACCTGGCCGCCTTCTACGGCGCCACCGAAGAGCTGTGGTACCCCGCCTGGGACATGGGCGAGACGCCGTGGACCATGCCCGAGCTGTACGAGCGGTGGTCCCCCCACATGCGGGCGGCGGCGTTCGCCACCCCCACCCTGGTGACCCACGGCGAGATCGATTTCCGCGTCCCCGTGACCGAGGGGCTGTCGCTGTTCACCACCCTCCGGGTCAAGGGCGTGCCGGCCCGGTTGCTCTACTTCCCCGACGAGGGACACGTCATCGAGAAACCCCAGAACAACGTCTGCTGGTGGAAGGAGATCCATCGCTGGCTGGGGGATTACCTGAAATGATCTGCGCCGGTTTCCGGAAGGTTGTCTGCGCCAACCCCTCAGAAATCGTTTGATACGGTGGAGAATCGGCCATGAGAATCGGAATGCATCATCTGGCCCGGCTTCCCCGGTGGCTCAACCTGGGCATCACGCTGGCCCTCGTCGGGATCATCGGCTATACCGACTACATCACCGGCGTCGAGCTCTCGTTTTCGGTATTCTTTCTGGTGCCCATTTCCCTGATCACCCTGCAAGACCGGGGCAGCGGATATGTTATTGCCCTGCTCAGCGCGGCGGTCTGGCTGGTCAACGACCTGATCTCCGGAACGGTATACACCCATCCGCTGATCCCATACTGGAACGCCACGGTCCGGCTGATCTATTTCCTGCTCCATGCCACCCTGCTCTCGATCCTGACCACCATGCTGCGGCATGAACGCAGCCTCGCTCGTCAAGACCCGTTGACCACGGCGGCCAACTGGCGTCACTTCGAGGAAACGGCCGAGTTGGAGCTGCAGCGGGCCCGTCAGTCCGGCCAACCCATCACCCTGGCCTATCTCGATCTCGACAACTTCAAGCAGGTCAATGACACGCTGGGTCACGCGGTGGGCGATGAACTGCTGCAGAACGTCGTCCGCACCCTGCGGCGAGCCACGCGCCAGCAGGATGTGATCGCCCGACTGGGCGGCGACGAGTTTGCGCTGTTGCTCCCCGGCATCGGCAGCGACGGGATCCAGCCCGTCCTCCAGCGGGTCTGCCGGTCGCTCCATGGAATGTTTGCTGCCTTGAAAACCGTTGCCGTAACCGCCAGCATCGGCGCGGTCACCTTCACCCGGATTCCCCCGACGCTGGAAGAGATGGTTCAAGAGGCTGACAACCTGATGTACACAGTTAAAAGTAGCGGCAAGAACCAATGTCGCCATTCGGTCTGGCCCGATCCGGCGGCCAGGGCTTCGGCGATCCCGCCGGATGGCGCTGCGGCCGATCATCCAAAACTGTGACTTGGCTCACAAACTGCGTCCGGCTTTCTCCATATTGTGAGCCCTACAGCGGCATTTGTTAGATAGGCCGATTCAGGGGGTCCCACGGATGCCACCCTTCGCGCCCGCGCAGCCGGATGGGAATGTCACCAACCGGACCGGTTCCGGTCATGCAGACGGTGATCGGAACTGTGGGGTACGGCCATGAATCGCGCGACGGTGACGAAGAGCCAGCTCCAACAGGAACTCCGCCGGCTGAACGCGCAGCTTGCGGCGGCGGAAGCAGACCGGGACGAACTGACCCGGCAACGGGCCCAACTGCTCGGACTGCTGGAGCACTTGCCGTTCGGCATCGCCCTCATCGACACCGAAGAACGGGTCCTGTACCTCAACGACACCTGCATCGATATCCTGGGCTACGCCGCGAGCGACCTGCCCACGCTCGGCGAGTCGTACCGCAAGTTCTACCCGGATCCGGCCTACCGCCAGCAGGTCTACGATGCTTGGGTCCGGGAATTCCGGCGAGACCAAGGGGCTTCGGGCCGGATCTTCCTGACCCGTTGTAAAAACGGCAGCATGAAGGATATCGAGTGGCACACCCAGAAGCTGGCCCACGGGCAGACGGTCCTGCTCTTCACCGACGTCACCGTCCGTGAGCGCATCACGGCCGAACGGGAACAGCTGATCCACAAGGTGCGCAGCGTCAACCAGCAGGTCCGGGCCCTGCGCGGTCTGTTGCCCATCTGCGCCTCGTGCAAGAAGATCCGGGACGACTCCGGATACTGGCATCAGGTGGAAAGCTATCTCCAGAGCCATGCCTGCGTGGAGTTCAGCCACGGCATCTGCCCCGACTGCATGGAGCGGCTTTACCCGGAGTTCCCCGGCGAGGCGATGTCCGGCCATATTCAGCCGCCATCCGATTGATCACGTCGCATCGTGGGAGGACGTTCCTGAGCGTAGGTGCTGACGGGCATCCCGCCGGGGCATCACCCGGACCGGCTCACCGTCGTGATGGTACCCATCAGTCCAGCAGGCCGCGGGCGGAGAAATCAAACGCCCGCGCTTCGGCCTGCCAGGCGGCCAGGTCCGGGTGGTCCGTGCCGCGCACCAGGCGCAAGGAGCCGTCCGGCGCACGGACACAGGCGATCACCGCCGCCGCATCCACTGCCGCCAGCACCACCGGCGACTGGCTGGTCAGAATCACCTGCCCCAGCGGGCTTTCGGCCAGCACCCGCACGGCCGCCGCCTCGGCGCGGGGCGCCAGGTTGCAGACCGCGCCGTCCAGCAGGATCACGGTGGGCCCGTCGCTCTCCTGCGCCATCAACGTGAGGGCCAGCAGGCGGAGCACGCCGCTGCCCAGCTGCCAGGCGGTCATGACCTGACCGTCGGCGAAGCGCACGGTCAGGTGGCAGTGCCGGTCGGAAAGCTGTTCCTCGACCCCGACGTCGGCAATCTCGGGACAGATGCCGCGCAGCAGATTCAGCCAGTTCTGAAACCGCTGCGGATGCCGGCGGCGCAGGTCGTCCACGGCCCAGGGCAGGTTGGCGCCGTCCGGTCTCAGTTTGACACCCAGGCCGGGCGGGCTCGAGCGGGCCAGGGCGGCATTGTCCAGAATCACCCGCACCAGGCCCCGGGCGAGGAGGTCCCGCAACCACGTGGCCACGGGGAACCGGGCCGGGTCGTCGGGCATGTGGCCCAACACCGAGCGGCGGGGGCCCAACTTGAAGGAGGGCGTCCAGAACTTGCCCTCGGGCCGGTCCACCTCGGCGTAGAAGTTGTCGTTGCCGTGGGGGACCTTGGCCATGACGGTGCGGTTGGAGCGCAGGCGGCTGGAGCGTAAAATGGTTTCCGGCTCCGTCACGGGCACGGGGAACAGGTCGCGTTGGCCGGTGTCCGGCTCCGTTTCCTCGAGGAGCACCTTCTCCTCGATGATGGCTGGGCCGCGCCCCGCGTCGTCGGCGCCCACCGCCACTTCGTAGCGCACCACGGGGTAGTCGGGAAAGGAGGTCTGGCCCCGCAGCTCGGGGGGGATCTCCGCCTCCACGGCCAGTTCGAATCGGCTGGCTTGCCGGTCGCGGACCAGGTCGTTCAGATCGCCGGCCCGCCGCAGGACGGCCGCTTCAAGGTCTTCCGCGACCAGGTCGTGGATGAAGCGGATGGCGTCGATGCAGGCGCTTTTGCCGCTCCCTGCAGGACCGGACAGCAGCTGAAACCGGCTCAGCGGCAGGCTCAGATGCCGGAAACACCGAAAATTCAGGGCCTCCAGGCGGGTGATCATCGCGCCCCCTCCGCACCAAATGGATTCACACGGTGACTGTCCGCTAGCATACCAGCAGCGGCGGCGCCGAGCAAGCCTGGAGCGCTCGGGCGACGCCCGTCGCGCGGCCGGTCCGCTCCTCCGGCGGCGTCACTCGCGGTAGTGTTCCATCACCCGCAGCACAGCCCGCTCGCAGACCTTGCAGAACGGCTTGTCGCCCTTGGAGAACATCAGGCAGTCGAGCATGGGCCGGTAGAGGCCCTGGCTGGAGTAGCCGGCACCCTCGAACGCGCCCACCTTTCCCGCGAAGGCGCTGGCGGCCAGGAACGCGTCCAATTTGTCGGAGTGTTCTTTGGACTGGCGCTCCGCTTCGGCCTTGAGGCGGGCCACCTCGTCGGCCGGCGCGCCGTCGCGCATGGCCTGGGCGATCCGGGCGTCCAGCTCGCCGCGCGTCTTCTGCCCGGCGGCGGCCAGCGCGTCATATTCGGCCTTCTCCCATGGCGTGGGGACGGCGGTGCCCGGCGTGACGCAGTCAACCCACTTCAGGCGCGCCGGATCCAGCAGGGCGGTGATGTTGGGCTCGGTGGGCTCCACGCCGGCGGGGTAGAAATCGTTGTAGGCCACCGCCGACGTGTAGTACTCGTCGGCCAACCCGGCGAAGGAGTGTCCGAACTCGTGGAGGAGCAGGTAGGCGTGCCACTGGTTGTCGCTGGTGAAGGTGCAGAAGAAGTTGTAAATCCCGCCGCCGCCGTAGCGCGTCTGGTTCACCATGATCAGGATGGCGTCGTAGGGGACGTGGGCGGCGGTGTCGCGCACCGCCCGGTTCTCCTCGGTGAGCATGTAGCGGTCCAGCCCCAGCGAGTCGAATGAGGCGCCCAGCGCGTTGCGGCGCCACACGCCGCGGCTCGGCTCGTCGCAGCCCGAGTCGGCCGAGGGGCGGAGCACGCCGCGGAAGTTGAACCAGTCGCGGCGCGACTTGTACGGCTCGAGGGTGAAGAACACGTCGACAAAGCGGCGCAGGTCGGCGCGGAACTTGTCCGCCTCGGCGGCGGTGTAGCCGTCGCCCAGCACCACGATGTCCACGGAGCTGTGGGGATCGCCGCCGGTGTGCGCCTCGACGACGATCGCATCGGCGGCCAACGGCGTCCGGTCGACGGTGACCGCGGTCGGGTCGATCGCGGCGGCGAACAGCGGCCGCAGCGTCCGGTCCCTCCCCCGCACCTCGAGGGTGAAGCGGACCTTCTGCCGGGGACAGGGGAACAGGGCGGTCTCGTGGAAGGTCCGGCGCACGCCCTCGCCGGCCGGGCCGGTGGTCTTGTACTCGCCGAAGTAGCTGTCGAATCCCTTGGAGTAGATCAGGAGTCCCGACGCCGCGTCATACACCTTCACGTAGTAGTTCCCGGTGTTGAAGGGATCGATGAGGTGCTTGCGGCTGCCGGCCCAGATCCCCTGCCGGTAGACCTTGTCCAGGGTGACGAGTTCCTCTGTGGCATGGCCCACGTGGTAGTAGTCCACCCGCAGGGTCTCGTCGACGAAATAGGTGTCGAAATCCGGCGCCTCGCCGGCGGCCGGGATCACGCCGGCCAGCGCGGCGACAGCGGCGATGAGGATCAGTGCGCGCATGGTGTCTCCTTACGGTCGGGCGGCGGGCCCGGCCCGGGTTGTGATCGTTTCACAGACGCCTTACGGTCGAACGGACACACCAGCCACCGGGACCAGCGCTTCACCGCTCGGCCGCCGCGGCCGCCGGCGCCAGCCCGGCGAGCTCCCGCAGCCGGACCAGGTCCGCGGTGCGGACGTATCCGGCCAGCATTGGCTCGTAGATGCCGTGGAAATGGAACCCGCCGCGGACCATCTCGTCGATGGCCGCCTCGCGCGGCCAGTCCTGGACCACCACCCGGTACATGGCCACCATCAGCCCGGTGCGGTCGGCGCCGTGCTGGCAGTGGACGAACACCGGCTGCGCCGCCGGGTCGGCGACCACCCGCAGGAAGCGGGCCACGTCGTCATCGCCGATGGAGGTGGCGGTGACGGGGATCGCCACGTAGCGGAGCCCGGCGCCCTCGAGCAGCCGGTCGTCCGAGTGGCTGGAGCGCAAGTTCACCACGGTGCGCACCCCCAGTGCCCGTAACTGCGCCATCCCCGCGGCGGTGGGCTGGGCGCCGCGGTACAGCTCCGGCGACACGCGGTGCAGGTTGGGCAGGCCCGGCCGGGCCAGCGGCTGCGCCCACGCGTGGCCGGCCGCGGCGTCCGCCGTTGCGTTCGACGGCACCGGCGCTCCGGCGACGGCCAGCCCCACGGCCACCGCCGCCGCGAGCATCACGGCGCCGGTAGCAGCCCATTGCCATACCCGTCGCAGCATGCCTCGCTCCTTTTGTCGGACTCGGACGCCGGACCACCGGACCCGGCCCGTCCAGTGTAACGGCTCCGGACCCCGATTTCAACATCCCCGGCGCCCGCCGCCGGGGTATAATCCGGTCCGAAGACGAAACATTCACGGTCGAGGAGCGCCTCATGAAACGACTGGGAGCGGGGATCGGGCTGGTGCTGGCCTTGGCGGCGGCCGCGTCCGCCGCGGCGCCGGACGGGCTGGCGGCGGCGGTGGAGCGGGAGTTGCCCGCGCTGGCGGCGCTCTGCCGGGAGCTCCACGCAGCGCCCGAGCTGTCGCGGCAGGAGGTGAACACCTCCGCCCGGATCGCCCGGGAGCTGGCCGCCGCGGGCGCCGCCGTGACCGCCGGCGTGGGCGGCCACGGCGTGGTGGGCGTGCTGCGCAACGGCCCGGGTCCCGTGGTGATGCTCCGCACCGATCTGGACGCCCTGCCCGTCCGGGAAGAGACCGGGCTGCCGTGGGCCAGCACCGCCACCGGCCGCGACGCCGAGGGGCGCACCGTGCCGGTGATGCACGCCTGCGGCCACGACGTGCACATGGCGGTGTTCGTGGGCGCCGCGCGGGCGCTGGCGGCGCTCAAAGACCAGTGGTCCGGCACGCTGCTCCTGGTGGCCCAGCCTGCCGAGGAGGTGGGCACGGGCGCCCGGGGCATGATCGAGGACGGCCTGTTCACGCGGTTTCCCCGGCCGGATTTCGCCGTGGCCCAGCACGTCACTCCCGACCTGGACGCAGGCGTCGTGGGCATCGCCGAAGGGTTCGCCTTCGCCAACGTGGACACCGCGGACATCACCGTCCGCGGCGTGGGCGGCCACGGCGCCACCCCCCACCTGACCGTGGACCCCGTGGTGATCGCCGCGCAGCTCGTGCTGGCCCTCCAGACCATCGACAGCCGGGAGGTGGATCCCCTCGAGGGCGTGGTGGTGACGGTGGGGGCCATCCACGGTGGCAGCGCGCCCAACATCATCCCCGACGCGGTGCGGCTGCAGCTCACCATCCGCTCGTACGACGCGGCGGTGCGGGAGCGGATCCTGGCCTCCGTCCACCGGATCAGCCGCCACGTGGCGCTCGCCGCCGGGGTACCCGAGGACCGGCTGCCGGAGGTGACGCTGCGCGACGAGTTCACGCCGGCGGTCTACAACGACCCGGAGCTGTGCCTCCGCGCGACGGACGCTTTCCGCGCGGCGCTCGGCGCCGACCGCGTGGTCAGCCGGCGGGCCGAGATGATCGGCGAGGACTTCGGCGCCTACCGGCTGCAACACCCGCCCATTCCCAGCCTCATGTTCCGCGTGGGCACCAGCGATCCGTACCGCGCCCCCGGCGCGGCGCCGGCGCCGCTCCACTCCGGGCGCTTCGCCGCCGCCGTGGAGCCCAGCATCCGCACCGGCGCCACCGCCATGACCGCCCTGGTTCTGGAGCTGCTGCACCGCTGAGCGCCGCCGATCGCCACCAGGCTTCACTCCCTGAGTTTGGAGTGCGCTGGCTCGACTGCACTATGGTTTCCCGTTTGGAGTGCGCAGACACGTCTGCGCTTTGGTTTTCCGCGGAGCGGGCGCCGAGACACTCCGGTTTGCGACGGCTCGCACTCCACGATCTTGCCCTGCGCGTCCCGCGCCCATCCAGAGCGGCGTCGTGCCGCCGCACTCCAGACCGTCGTGCCGGACCATTGGTTTGAAGTGTACAGACACGTCGGCGCTGTGGTTTCCCGTTTGGAGTGCGCAGACGTGTCTGCGCTTTGGTTTCCCGCGGAGCGGGCGCTGGGACCCTCCATTTTGCAACGTCTCGCGCCCCAAGTGCTTGCCCCCCGCGCTCCGCGCCCATCCAGAGCGGCGTCGTGCCGCCGCACTCCATAAATCAATACTCATCATAAATCGACAGCCGATCGATCTTCATCCGGCTCACGATTTTGTAGAACGCCCGATTGGCCCTTCGTTCGAACCATGCCGCCGAGCACCAGGGATACTCCGTCGCCCGGGTCACCAGGCCGTGATGGACCGGGTTTTCGTGCACGTAGCGCAGACGCGCAAAGTAGGACTCCTGATACGTGATCAGCGTTTCGAAATATTGATACCAGACCCGGCGGCCCGGACAACCGTCCGCCGCGTTGATCGCCTTGGCCGTTTGCATATGAAAGCGCGACAGAAAGCTCTTGAGATTAGCGGGGTCTTTCGGGGACATCGCCACGAAATGATAGTGATTGATGAGGATCGACCAGGCCTGCAGGAGCCATCCGTAATGCTCGGCCAGTTCGAACAAACAGTCTTGAACCAAGTCCAGCTTGCGGGGTTCGTCCATTCTGTGCGCCTTGAGATAGGTTCCGCCAGTGACGATGTAGGTGCCTTTCTCAATCAGACGGTGCATCGGCGCATGGGGCCAATCAGCCATGGTCTGCCTCCTGTGGTCGAGTGGGGGGTACACTCATACAAACGGATGAGCGGCTGATCGTCCGAATATTTTCTGGGTATATTTTGCTTTGGCCTACCCACATGCATCTCAGTGTTGGTTTGGAGTGCGCAGACATGTCTGCGTGCTGGTTTCCCGTTTGGAGTGCGCAGACACGTCTGCGCTTTGGTTTCCCGTTTGGAGTGCGCAGACATGTCTGCGCTTTGGATTCCCGCGGAGCGGGCGCCGGGATCTTCGAGATTGCGACAGCTCGCACTCCATGATCTTGCCCTGCGCGTCCCGCGCCCATCCAGAGCGGCGTCTTGCCGCCGCACTCCAGACCGTCGTGCCGGACCATTGGTTTGAAGTGTACAGACACGTCGGCGCTGTGGTTTCCCGTTTGGAGTGCGCAGACATGTCTGCGCTTTGGTTTCCCGCGGAGCGGGCGCTGGGACCCTCCATTTTGCAACGTCTCGCGCCCCAAGTGCTTGCCCCGCGCGCTCCGCGCCCATCCAGAGCGGTGTCTTGCCGCCGCACTCCTGACCTCATGCCGCTGCACCCCGGACCGTCGTACCGCCGATGTCCCAACCGCGTCGACGGACAAATCGCCCGGACCGGATCCCTCCGAACAACCGACTCATTCCCGGCCAAACCAGTTTTCCTGATCTGCGCAATGTTCGATTTGCTATACTAATAAGGGATTTTGGCCCTCAGGACTTTAGCCATACCCTTCAGGGCGGTGAGCAAATGACCCACACTCTATCTATACCCATCTCCAATCGGCGGATCCATGGGATTCGGGCTGTTTTACTCCTGTTGGCAATCACCTCGCTGACTGCCTATCTGTCGGCAGGCGGACATCCGGTGACCAAGTTGTCCACCAAATTCGACTCCATCGTCTCCACAGCCAAAGGCGATTACATCAGTGCTTCCATTGCAAACGGCGGACTGAACACATACTACTCGTATTGGATTGAAGTTCCGCAGGGACTGAACAGACTACGGATTTCTGTTTTTGATCCCGATACGGGTGGCACCCATGATATTCAGGGCGGTGTTGGTTGGAACACAACAACCACCTATAGTATTTATGACCCGGACGGCAATTATAAAGATGGATTGAACACCGAACAACCTTCATACGACAATAGTTGGTTCTCTGGGTGGGGTGATTTTACTGATCCAATGGCCGGTCATTGGGAATTGCGCGTGGACACGGCTGGATCAAATGGCGACGACTGCAATGCGTTTGGCGTGAAGGCGGAAGGCTGGACCTTGACCAGTACCGTGGCGCATTCATGGAATCTGGACACCGATCCCGGGTGGACCAAAGATCCGGATACACCAGAAAACGAATGGGCTTTCGGCACCCCGGTTGACGGGGGCAATGGAGATCCAAACAGCGGTCATACCGGTAACAACGTGTATGGCTATGACAACACCGCAGAAGGGCTCTATGCGACCAGCATGGGCGAGATGTGCCTGACAACAAGCGCAATCGATTGTTCTTCGCTGCAGAACACCCGTCTTCGATTCTGGCGCTGGTTGGGAGTCGAATACTGGGACAATGCCACGATAAAAGTGTCGAACGATGGTATCAATTTTACTGAGGTCTCCTTGTTTTACTATATTTTCGATACTTCTTGGACCCAAATCACGGTCGATATCTCCGCATACGCTGACAACCAACCAACAGTTTACATTCGCTGGGTCATGGGGCCTACGGACGTAGGTGAGATACCAGATCTCAACTCCTACGGCTGGAACATCGATGACATTGAAATAATACATGGAGGAGAAGAAACCTCGGTCGAACTCAACGTCTACGCCGACTCGTTTGTGAATTACGTGTGGAATAGCATCACATCGTGCACAACTTTTCTCATGACCGATGTTCACTAACATCGTGCACAACTCCCCCCGAGGGGGGAGTTGTTAAGGGTGGCCGAATAGCATCACATCGTGCACACATTCACGATCTGATGTATCC
>JAAYUB010000018.1 GCA_012517875.1 Acidobacteriota bacterium
ATCCACGTATTGACCGAAGGACTGAAGCGGCTGGAGTACCGCGGGTATGATTCCTGCGGCCTGGCCACCGTGGGCCCGGCCGGTGTGTACGCCGTCAAAACCTGCGGCACGATCGGTGAACTGGAACAACGGTTGTCCGCCGCCACCCCGCCGGCCACGACGGGCATCGGGCACACGCGCTGGGCCACCCACGGACGGCCGTCGGAGGCCAACGCCCACCCGCACTGTGATTGCGGCCGGATGCTCTATGTGATCCACAACGGCATCATCGAGAACTACAGTCTGCTCAAGCGGGAGCTGATGCGGAAAGGGCACCGGTTCGAATCGGAGACCGACACGGAAGTGCTGGCCCACCTCTTTGAGGAGTTTTACCAGGGGGACCTGCTGGACAGCGTGCTGCGCGGTCTGGAGCGGGTGACGGGCACATTCGGGATCGCCGTCGTCCATGCCGCCCATCCGGAACAGATCATCGTGGCCCGGCGGGGCTCCCCGCTGGTGCTCGGCGTGGGCGACCGGGAGATGCTGGCGGCCAGCGACGTGGCCGCCCTGCTCCGCCACACCGACCGGGTGATCTATCTGAACGACGGCGAGGTGGCGGTGCTGCAACCGGACGATTTCCGCATCCTGTCGATCTCCCATGAGCTGGTCCACCGGGACCCGGTGAAGGTGGAGTGGCAGGTCGAGGAAACCGAAAAAAACGGCTTCCCGCATTTCATGCTCAAGGAAATTTTCGAACAGCCGGAAACGGTTCTCAACGCGTTCCGCGGGCGCATCCTCCGCGAGGAGGGGGTCAGCAAGTTCGGCGGATTGGAAAGCATCCTGCCGGAACTCAAAACGATCAACCGCCTCGTCATGATCTCCTGCGGCACGTCGTACCATGCCGGCCTGCTGGGCCGTTACATCTTCGAGAAGCTCACCGACATAAATGTCGACGTGGAGATCGCCAGCGAATTCCGTTACCGGAACATCAATCTGTCTGCTGGAACCGCCGTCCTGGCCATCAGCCAGTCGGGTGAGACCGCCGACACCATCGCCGCGGTGCGCGAGGCGCGCCGCAAAGGCGCGCTCGCCCTCGGCCTGGTCAATGTCGTCGGATCCACCATCGCCCGGGAAACGATCGCGGGTGTTTATAACCACGCCGGGCCTGAGATCGGCGTGGCTTCCACCAAGATCTTCACGTCGCAAGTGGTCATCCTGAGCCTGCTGGCGCTGCTGCTGGGCCGGTTCAAGAAACTGTCGATGAACGACGGCATCCAGGTGCTGAACGCCATCCAGGAGCTGCCGGATCAGATCCAAATGGTTCTGGAACAATCTGAGGACATCCGCGCCATCGCCCGCGACTACTACCAGCACCAGTCCTTCCTGTACCTGGGGCGCCTCTACAACTATCCGACGGCGATGGAAGGTGCGCTCAAATTGAAGGAGATCAGCTACATCCACGCCGAAGGCTATCCGGCGGGCGAGATGAAACATGGTCCCATCGCCCTGATCTCCCCCGAGTGCCCGGTCATGGCCGTCTGTCCCAGGGACAGCGTGTACGACAAGATGATCAGCAATATCATGGAAGTACAGGCCCGCGGCGCCAAGATCATCGCCGTCGGCTCACCCGACGACACCAAACTGGCCGACATCGCCGATCGGGTGATCATCGTACCGCGCACCCTCGATTTCCTCAACCCGATCCTCTGCAACATCCCCCTGCAGCTGTTCGCCTATTTTTGCGCCTTGTACCGGGGTTGCGCCATCGATAAACCGCGCAACCTGGCCAAGAGCGTCACCGTGGAGTGAACCACCATGAGTCAGCCGACACCGGTCAAGGGCGTCATCTTGGCGGCGGGTTACGGGACGCGATTCCTGCCCGTGACCAAGACGGTGCCCAAAGAGATGCTGCCCATCGTCGAGGTGCCGTCCATCCAGTACGTGATCGATGAATTCATCGCTTCGGGCATCCGCGACATTCTGATCGTCACCAGCCGCCGGAAGAAAGCCCTTGAGGATTATTTCGACCGGGATGTGGAGCTGGAGTCGGTGTTCCGGGATGAAGCCGCCGGCGGCAAGCTCGCCAGCGTCACGCCGCCCGACGCCAACATCGTCTTCATCCGGCAGCGGGAGATGCGGGGAACGGCCCACGCCTTGATGCTGTGCGAGGGGTTCGCCGGACAGTCGCCGTTCGTCGTCGCCTACCCCGATGACCTGATGCCCGACCCACCCTGTGCCCGACAACTCATCGAGACCTGGCGGGAGACGATCACACCCGCTCAGCCGCGCGGCTGCTCCGTGCTCTCTGTGATCGATTTAAGCGGGCAGGATGTGTCGCGCTACGGCGTCGTCGATTACGAACTTCGGGGCGGGCGTCATGTTGTCCGCCGGATGGTGGAAAAGCCCCGGCCGGGGTCGGAACCGAGCCACCTCATTTCCCTGGGGCGCTATCTGTACACCCCGGATCTCTTCCCGGTCCTCCACGAGTTGGCGCGCGTGCCCCGTGACGGCGAGTTTTACCAGACGGAACCCATCAACCGCCTGGCCGGTTGTGGTTTGGTCGTGGCCCGACCATACCCGGGACGACGCTATGACACCGGTGAGCCCGTCGGTTACATCAAAACGATCGTGGAAATGGCGCTGGCCCGACCGGAATACCGGCAGGAGTTATCCGATTATTTGCACAAATTGTCATTGACCGGCCTGTTGTGACATATTATGATTTACTGTTTATGCGAAAGAAGATGGATGCCATCGGTTTGGTCGTTGGGCAGGGGATCAGTAGCCGCCGGAGCAACCGTATCCATCATCGGACAACGCCTTCGGCGTGCGTAAAATCGGACGATTGACAGGGGACAATGAAACATCTTGATCTGCTTCTATTATTAATAGGCACACTTCTCTTCACACCACTTCCCGGCCAGGACACCCAGCCGACCGCCGGCACCCTCGACCAGACCGTCAAGAAAAACACCCTGTTGGAGTTCATCCGCATCCGCTCCAATCCGGCGGCCAACTACGTGCTGGGGCCCGGCGACATCATCACCGTCGACGTGTTCGGCGTGCCGGAGCTGAAAACCGAAGTGCAGGTGGCCCAGGACGGCACGATCATGCTGCCGTTCCTCTCCCTGGTCCGGGTGGAGGGTTTGAACACGGCGGAACTCCAGGTGAAGCTGGAGTCGCTGTTGGCTGATTCCGTGCTCAAAGACCCGCACGTGATGGTTTCCATCAAGGAGTACCGCTCCCAGCCGGTGCACGTGCTCGGCGAGATCAGCAAGCCCGGCACGTACCAGCTCACCCACTTCATGCGGCTTGTGGACCTGCTGTCATTGGCCGGCGGCTTCACCGCCGCCGCCGGCGACATGTGCACCATCAGCAGGCAGGACGAGACGGGCATCTCACAGCAGGTGGAAATCAGCCTAGTGGACCTCCTGGAGAACGGCAATCCCGCGCTCAACGTTCCCATCCAGGCCGGCGACATCATCCACGTGCCCAAGCGGGTGGATCGCATCTACTATGTCATCGGCGACGTTGGCAAGCCCGGCGCCTATCCCATTCCGCCGAAGAAAGAAATTCGGCTCAGTGAAGCGTTGACCACGGCCGGGGGCTTCACGAAGACATCCAGCTTGGCGAATACACGGCTCGTCCGGGCGCTGCCCGATGGCCAGCGAACCGTCGTGGCGATTGACTTCGACAAAATTCTGAAGGGCACCGGTGAGGATTTCTCCCTGCAGGAAAACGACATGCTGTACATCCCCAACTCCAAAGCCAAGGGGATCAGCCAAGCCATGCTCTCCAGCGTTCCGAATTTCATTTATTGGGGATTGCTCCTCGCTTTCTAAGTATGGGAAATAATCCGAACCTACCCGTCCTATCGCCCGGTGAACCCGATCCCAGGCACCCGGCCGTACTGACGACGCCTACGTACCAGCTGGTCGTTCCGCCGGCGCCGGAAAACGAGATCCACCTGCTCGACTACTGGAAGATCATCGTCAAGCGCAAATGGCTCATCGTGCTCTGCTTTGTGGTGGCGGCCGCCACCGCGTATCTATGGACGCTGCGGCAGACCCCGCTGTATTCCGCGACGGCCACGCTGCAGATCGAGGTCAGTTCGCCCAACATTCTCCCGTATCAGGATTTCGTCAATGAAGCCGCGCCCTGGCAGCAAGCCGAATATATTCAGACCCAGTGCGCCATCCTCCAGAGCAAGTCGCTGGCCTCGCGGGTCGTCCAGGCGCTCCATCTGGACCAGGACCCGAGGTTCGTCGATCAGCGTGCCGGAGCATCCCCCTCGATAAAAACAGAGGAGCCCCCCGCCCAGGCTGACTCCACCATCGATCCGGACCTGGATGTGGCCTTGGCTGATCCTGATGCGGACGAGGCCTATTCACCCCACTCCGGAATCGTGCAGGGCGGACTGCAGGTGGAGCCGGTCCGGGACAGTCATCTGATCCGCCTCAGCTATGTTTCGCCTTACCCCGAACTTGCCAGCCAGGTCACAAACACCGCCGCCGACGAATTCATTCAGCTCAACTTCGAGGCGCGGTACAACGCCGCCCTGCAGGCTACGGAGTTTCTGAAGCGTCAGCTCACCAGCCTGAAAGCCAGGCTGGAGAAATCCGAAGAAAACCTCATCAACTACTCCCGTGAAAAAGGGATCATGGTTTCGGCCAATCAGCAGGACGTGGTTCTCCAAAAACTCAACGAGTTGAGCACGGCCCTGACCGAAGCCCAGACCGACCGGATCCGACGGGAATCCCTGTACCTCACAATCCGCGGGATCAAGGATCCCCTGACCAATTTCCCGTCCAGTCTGCGAAACGCCCTGATCGAGGATCTGGAGCGCAAGCTGTCCGGCTTGAATCAGGAACTGGCCAAGCAGTCGTCAAAGTTCAAAGATGACTGGCCGGCCATCCAGGAACTGAAAAACCAGATCACGGAGACGTCCTCCCAGTTGAATCGGGAGAAGCAGACGGCGATGAAGGCGATCATCACCGAGTACGAAACGGCGGCCAAACGCGAAAAGCTGCTTCAGGAAGCGTTGGACGAACAGAAGATCCAGGCCAACCTGCTAAAAGAGAGCCTGATCCAGTACAACATCCTCCAGCGCGAAGTGGAGACCAACAAGAACGTCTACGAAGGGATGCTCTCCCGGTTAAAAGAGGCCTCGGTCGCCGCCGGCCTCAAGTCGAGCAACATCCGGATCGTGGAACGCGCCGAGACGCCCACGGCGCCCTTCAAGCCGAATCCTGTTCGAAACCTGCTTCTGGGCATGCTCATCGGTCTGTTGCTCGGCGTCGGGTTGGCTTTTTTCATCGAATACATGGACAACACCGTCAAAACTCCGGATCAGGTGGAGCAGCTCACCACTCTACCCTCCCTGGGTGTCATCCCCCAGGCGGAGTCCATGCCGAAGGCGGTGGCCGCCGCAAGCAAAGCCAAGGTCATGCAGGTCGTCCCTGCGGCCGCTTCCAGAAACGGAAATTCAATCGAACTCGTTGTCCATTACGAACCCACCACCAGCCTGGCCGAGGCTTTCCGTTCACTCCGGACATCCATCATGCTCTCCAACTCGGATGGACCGCCTCACACCGTGCTCTTCACGTCGCCGCGTCCGGCGGAAGGCAAAACCACTGTTTCGACCAACACCGCGATCGCCTTCGCCCAGACAGGCAAACGCGTGCTCCTGCTGGATCTGGATCTGCGCAAGCCGCGACTGCACACTATATTCAAGCTGGACAACGCGATCGGCTTCAGCAGCTTCCTGGCCGGGGCGTCCGAGATCTCGCCCCTCATCCATTCCACTGAGATCGAAAACCTGTACACCATCACCGCCGGGCCCATCCCGCCGAATCCGGCTGAACTGCTCTCGTCCATTCGGCTGAAGCAGGCGTTGGAAATCCTCAAGGAATATTTTGACCATATCATCATCGACAGCCCCCCCATCCTGTCGGTGAGCGACTCGCGCATCATCTCGCGGTTCACCGACGGGATCATTCTGGTCATCCGCAGCGGTGAGACGCCGAAGCAGGTGCTGCGCCAGGCGCAGAAAGACCTCCAGCTGATCAACGCAAAGGTGCTCGGCATCCTCATCAATGCCGCCAACCTGCGCAGTTCCGATTATTACTACTCGAAATACCATTATTACCAATACGGAGATAAGTACCACTCAAAGCACGCTTGACAATATTGTGCTTCTGTAATCAAATTGCTGCAAGTAACACTGGGCCTTTGCTGATTAGATCGAATTGAGGTGCACGATGAAAAAGTTAGTTAGGTTGTGTGCCGTGCTGGCTACACTTTCCGCACTCGCCGTCGTTCAGGCCCACGGCCAGATGACGCCGCTCGGAGAAATTGTGGCCGGCAGTCCCGCCCTGATCGGCACCACGGAGATGCCGGTGGGCGGCACCATTTTTCAGGGGGACCGCCTGACCGCGCACAAGGATTCCACGGTGATCGAACTGGCCAACCGTGGCACCATCCAGTTGTTCCCGCATACGCGCATCCAGGTCCTGTCGCAGGATGGTGAAATCCAGGTGCGTCTGGAACAAGGCAAGGTGGCCTTCATCTTTCCCAAGGATGTCCGGACGTCCATCCAGAGTGCGACATCCGTCATGACCCCGCTGAGAACCGAATCCCGGTATTACGGGGTAATGGAAAACACCGACAAGCAGGACATCGTCCAGGCATACGAAGGCGAGTTGCAGGTGCAGGCGGTGCCATCGGGTGAAAAGGCGACCCTCCGGCCCCGCCAGGAGGCCTGCGTCGGGGCCACGGCCTGGACGGGTCACGGGGATCCCATCCGCGGCCTCCGTCTGCCGATCATCGTCGGCCTCATCGAAGGCGGCACGGCGACCGGAATCATCATTTACTCGGTAATCGACGACGACGAACCGGTGGCCAGCCCCAGCTGATGATCGGGAGTCTCCGCCCATGACGTCGATCAGCCGTCACCGATCCTTGATCGTTTGGGCCGCACTGTGCGGTTGCGCATGCGGTCTGCCTTGGATGACGGCTGACGTGTCCGCGGACGGATCCAGCATCGTTTTCCACCGGTGTCCTCCGCACGCGGATGTTTTTCTCGACGGAACATGGATCGGCACGGTGCCGGAGCAGGGCGTTTTCTCCCTGTCCGCCATACCGGCGGGACACCACCGCTTTGTATTCAAAGTCTCTGTCGATTCCGGAATAGAAAAAGAAGTAACCTGTCAACCCGGTCAGGCGTTGACGATCGAACTGCCCCCATCTCCAGCTCCGGCACCTGTGATCGAGCCGCCGGTGGTTGTCCCGGCTCAACATCCACCGGCGGCCGCCGTCGTGGCAACCGCTCCGCATTTGCAGCCGGCAATGTCAGCCCCCGTCCGGCCGGCGCGCCAGATCGTACCGACGCGCCATCAAGCGGAGCCGGCGACCACAGCCGCGCCACCCCCTGCACCCGTGCAGCAGTCGAGCACATTCGCATCCATTCAGGCGGTCTCGGCACACGCCCCCTCACCGCCGTCTGCCCCGGTCATCGAGTTGACGCCGGCCGGAGGATTGAATAGCTGGCTTCTGACTCTTTCCATTGTTTGCGCGTTGGGTCTGGGTGTTCTGTTTCTACAAATCAGCCGGCACCACAAGCTCTCCGACCCTTCAGCCACGGATCGTCTGACAGGAGTCTCGGCTTCCGATGACAACGATTCCATATTCAATGCGTGTGACTCCGGATCGAGTCTGTCGAACGAACCCGAATTCCTCGATGACCTCCGCTGGCGGGAAATGATGGCCGCCAAAGGATTCCGGGTATTCCGAGGTAAAGACCTGCCCGAACACTTTATCGAAATTGAAGAGGTGAAACATGAAAGACCCTCATAAGATTCTTTTCACTTTGCTTCTGGTGCTTGGATTTGCCGTCTGCGTGAGCGCGGCGGACGTCGCCGCGTCCATCGAACAGATCCAGACGGACGGGCAGATGCTGCTCAAGGTACCCAATGCCAGACTCCTGAAGGGCGCCCGGGGTGAAGTGTATTACACGGTCGTCGCGGAAGGTGCCACCCGTGAGGTTGTGGTCGGCAGTATCCAAGACACGCAGGTGGTCGATGCCACCCACGTCCTGGCCCGACTGGCCCAGTCCACTGCGCCCATCCAAACGAGCTTCAAGGTGCGGCTCACGCCCACCCCGATCCCGGCGGACAAATTCCTGGAGAACATGGTCTACATTCCCGGCGGGACCGCCACCATCGGACTGGACCGCAACAAAGCCAAGTTCTGGAATGAAACTCCGGCCCACCCGTACAATCTGGAGCCTTACTACATCGAGCGCACCGAGGTCACCATCGGCCAGTATGCCAAGTTTGTCCAGGAGACCGACCACCGACTGCCGCCCGGCTGGGAGGACGACACCCCGCCGGTCGAGGACGAACCTCTGCCCGTGACCGGCGTGACCTGGGAAGACGCGATGGCTTATTCCCGTTGGGCGCTCCGTCGCCTGCCCTCGGAGGAAGAATGGGAATGGGCCGGCCGGACCAGCCGCAGCTACATGTTCCCGTGGGGCAATGAGTTCATCAAGGACTACGCCAACACCGAAGAGGCGGATCGCGACCACGCCCTGCCCGTGATTTCGTTCCCCACCGATCTCTCCCAGTTCGGGGTATCCGATCTGGCCGGGAATGTCGCCGAGTGGACGCTGTCCGTCTATCGCCCCTACCCCGGTAACACCCACGACGAGGAGTACAACCCGGATCACTATGTGGTGCGGGGCGGCGCGTTCACGGTGAAGAACAAGTATTGCCGGCTGCCTTTTCGCGCCTCGAAGCCGAACAATTATCATTGCTCGGATGTGGGCTTCCGCACCGCGATCAGCATGCGTGAGCTGGACAAGTTGATCGCGGAAGGGCTGGTGGCCGCCTCACCGACCAAGTGAGGGTGGTCGATATTTCTGAATGATTGATCTCCACAACCATCTTCTGTGGGGATTGGATGACGGACCTCGCGACCGCGCGAGGTCCGTTGCTATGCTCCAGGCCGCCCACGCAGCCGGAGTGACCCAGATTGTCTGCACCCCGCACCTGTTTCACCCCGGGTTCGCCGGAATACGCACGGACGATGCCCGGTCTCGGCTGGCTGAGTTGCAGCCTGAAACCGACATCCGCCTGATCCTGGGCGGCGAACACTACCTGAGTTCCGATTTCGTCCAGGCGCTGGCCGAGCAGGGGCGCGCCAGGCTCCACACCGTCTGCAACCTGTTCATCCTGGTTGAATTCGGCCCGTTCAGCCAACCGGCCGCCACGGTCAACATTCTGCGGCGCCTGCGGGAGCTTCGACTGTTTCCCCTGATCGCCCATCCGGAACGATACGAATCCGGCAAACGGTTGCTGCGCTGGATGTCTGCCCTGAAGGAGCAGAGCTGCATGCTCGTGATCAACGCCCGAAGCCTCATGGGCGCGGACGGCCGGAAATGCGAGCGCGCCGCCCGAGAGCTGATCAGTCACGGGCTGATTCATTGCGTGGCCAGCGACGCGCACACTCCCGAAGACCTGATGTCGCATTACCCGGACTGCCTCGCCTGGGTCGAGCGGGAATATGGCAGCCGTGTGGCCAAGCTGCTGTTCATCGTGAACCCGTGGCTCATCGCGCAGGGTCGTCTGCCGGTGGATTTTTCGGACAGTGACCAACTGGATCGCATCCTGTCCCAAGGCGGCTGCAACGCATGATTTTTTCCGCAGGGCTGATCGGTCGGCTGGCCGTGACCCTCCTTCTGCTGGGCCTGCTGACCGTGTCACTGCTGTTTCTCTTTGCCCAGATTGCGGAGACACCCGAAGCCGATCAAACGGCGGCGGAGCGAAAGACACAACTGAACCCGCTCGATCCCGAGGGCTGGTATGCACTCAGCGTCATCCGCCGCTTCGACCGGCGCGGATCGTCCTCGGCCGAGGCCCAACATTACCTGGCGCGAGCACTGAGCCTGCATCCGTGGAGCTATCGGTACTGGACCACGATGGCCCAGATCCAGGCCGATCGAAACGATACCCGGGCCGCCACGGCCTGCCTGCGAATGGCGCTGGCGCTGAACCGCGCCTATTCGCCCCTGTACTGGTACGCGGGCAACTATTTTATCCGCACCGGTGACCGGTCTGCCGCCGCCCGTTGCTTTCACCAGGCGCTCATCGGCAACCCGGCGCTTATCCGGCCGGTCCTGGCCATCAGCTGGCGGATGTATCCCGACCGCCAGGTCATCATCCGCGACATCATCCCGCAGACCGTGGCCATGCAATTCGGCCTGCTGAGCTGGTGCATCCAGCAGGACGACCCCGCCGCAGCCCGTCGATGCTGGCTCAATCTGACGCGTCTCCCGGAGGCTTTCGATCCGAGGTCTGCTTTTTCGTACATCGACTACCTGCACCGGCGGGGCGAGCATCGGGCGGCGCACGACGTGTGGCGACGCAGCCTGGAGCCGATCGGCGCCTGGCCCGGGGACGGCTCGGACAACCTGATCTTCAACGGCGGATTTGAGAAACCCAGGTGGAACGGAGGATTCGACTGGGTGGGCCACGAAACCGTGCACACCCGTTTTCTGGACACCCGCCGCGGCCGTTACCAGGGCATGCACGCGATGACCGTCGCGTTCGACGGAACGGAGAATATCGGCGGAGTGATCCTCAGTCAGCGCGTGTTCGTAAAGCGGCCCGGACTATATCGGTTCCGGTACGCCATTCGAACGGATCCGCTGACCAGCGATCAAGGCGTATATTTCGACATCATCGACACCACCCAACCCGTACAGCCTCGGGAAATCGCCCGCGGCGACAAGCATCTCGCCGAAGAAAGCTGGCGGTTGTGCACCGTGCTGCTGGAAGTGACCGCACCCGATTCCATGCTGCAGGTGCGACTCCGGCGGGATCGCTCGACCAAGTTCGACAAGGAGCTCCGGGGCCGGATCTGGCTGGATGCGGTGGAGCTGGCGACGGAGGAGGCCTCGTGATCGGTCGCCGTCTGCTCGAAGTCTGGCTCTTCCTGACCATCGCGTTCGCCGTCATCGCCTTCGGCGCAACGCCGGCATGGGCCCGCTCGGTATTCAGCATGGCGGCTTTCATCGCCGCCATCGCCGCCCTGTGGATCTG